>JBLFXU010000091.1:0-9613 GCA_047609575.1 Bacteroidia bacterium
GTAGTTCGCATAGGGTATAAGATTGACCAGATCCCAGTTAAGTCCGCTGGCGATGTCAGCCCGCGGCGTCATCATGAAGATGCCATGCCCATGGCCACTAGCCGAGAACACTACATCGATGTGCTCATCATCATTGACATAGCCGCAGGCCACACCCTTGAGAACGAACTTGCCGATGAAGCTCTCTCGGGCGCGCAACGTATCGGACTTGATAGGATATTCAACCCAGTGTCGGCCGCTCGCATCTAAACGCTTAAGCCATTTTGCAACCATGCCAGAGTCATGCGAGGTCGCAACTATGATGTCTTCCATGCCATCGATGATGTGATCACAAAAAGTGAACTCACTCCCTCTTTCGGCGATGATAATACGCTCCCAAACCGCATCTGCGGGCAACTGCGCGAGCGCCTGGTACCCCGGATTGCGATACCAGCCGATACCGTTGCGACCGGAGAAAACGATATCGGGCAACGCATCGCCATCCATATCCTTAATCACCAGGGTGACGGTCTTTATGTCGACAGGGCCAATATAGAATCGTTGCCACTGCTCCACGTTACCCGGGTGGGTTCCGCCAGGCGCTTTGAACCAGTAAATACCGGCCTGCTTGCCGTCCAGAATCCGGGTGCCGGCGACGATATCAGCACCGTCGACGCCATCAATCTGCGCGGCCCTGGCTTTCATATAGCCTGAATGCTTGGAAGGTGTGAGGTTTGCTCCTCGCCAGTTCTCAGCCTTGTTGGTGTCTCCACCGTGCAGCCAATGGATGCCCAGACTCTGGTTAGCGCCCTCATTACTTGATATCACCGCGTCGTAGGAGCCATCCAGATCCAGGTCGGCGAAGGCAGCGTCTTCGATACCCTCGACGGTAACGCCACCACTGATCTCAATTCCCGCCCATGCCGCTGCACTTCTCACATGGGTAGGACCAGGGTTCAGGTAGAGCATCAAATCACCTGATTCTTCCCAGCCAGACACAACATCAACCCATCCATCACGATTGATATCACCTATATGAACGCCATCTGCACCGCTGCCGTGGGTATCTATCTCCCACATGGGCCAATAAGTTTCAGGGGCATCGCTGCAATGGGAAACGGCCAGGCAAATAACCACGGCCAGACCTACCTTTAAAAACTGGGGATACTTCACGCTGACCTCACGAAGCCTGAGTGTGGCAGCCTCGAGAATTGACGATGACGAAAAGGCGCTACCAGGCGGGCAAGGCTACTTGACACCCAAGGCGGCGGTTAAATAAAGCGCGCGCATCATAACACGCACCTCCGGTTAAGTAATTATCGGGCTGGCGTCGAAATGCAGCTTCTGAAGCGCCCAGCAGAGGCAACCTGAGACCAGGGACAATCGCTGTGCATTTGGGCATGGAAAAAGGCTTGAGCCTGTGGCTAAGCCTACTAAACTGCACAGAGACAAATTATGGCGCTCTTGGCAGGCCTTTTATCAACTGCAGCAGTGGACACAACTATTGGACGCACCTATGGCAGGCTCATTACAGGATCAACTACTCAACGCAGGCCTGACTTCTGCCGATAAGGCCAAGAAACTGGCCAAGGAAAAGCGCAAGGAAGTGAAGGTTGCCCGAAAATCAGGCGTTGCAGTGGTCAATGAAAACAAGGAGGCCGCCAGACGGTTACTCACAGAAAAGGTCGAACGTGACCGTGAGCTGAATCACGCCCTCAACAGCAAGGCTCATCGAAAAGCCGTTAACGCCCAAATCAAGCAGCTGATCGAGGCCAACAAGCTAGCAAAGGGTAAAGGCGATATTGGGTTCAACTTCACCGACGGCAAAAAAGTGAAGAAACTGTATCTGGGAGCGCCGGAACACAAGCAGCTGTGCGCCGGCAAGCTGGCTATAGTCAAACAAGGGGATCAGTATGAAGTTCTACCCCGACCCGTCGCCGACAAAATCGCTCAACGAGAGCCTGACCGGGTTATTGTGTGCGAGGAAATTGCTGATGTTGCGCTCACAGAACAGGAACAGAGCTGGTACAAGGACTACGACATTCCAGATGACTTAATGTGGTAAGCCTACTCCCTGGAGCCGCGCTGCTCCAGACCCAACAAGCCTGCCAGCGCCTGCAGGTGTGCCAATGTCTCGATGCCCGCATCGGTAAGATAGCCGCCGTCACTCTGGTTAACAAGGCCTCTTTCATGCAGGCGCTCACAGGCTAAAATAGCTTCCTGCCGCGCATCGGAGTGCACCTTGATACCTTTACTCGAAGTGGGACTGTCAAACTGCATCAGCAGATTAAGCTCTTCTACGGTGTTGCTACTGAAAGGCATGAATGCTTCCTAAGGCTGGGAAAATTTTCGGACTCTTATACTATCAGATAGCGAAGAACATTCAGCTATGTAAAGGGCATTTACAATCTTAAAAGCCAAGCAATGTCGCATAGCGATCACGATGGAAAGCCCTGTTACCGTAACTGGTCTCCAGCGTCCGGGCACGCTTGAGATACAGGCCGGCATCGAACTCATCTGTCATACCAATACCACCGTGTATCTGGATCAGCTCATTCGACATATCATAAAGAAATTGCCCCACCCTGCACTTTGCCAGAGAAACCAGCTCGGGGACGTTATCGTCATCGGCATCAATCGCCTGCAACGCTGCCTCCACACAGGATCGCGCCTGTTCTTTGGCCGAGAAAAGCGTCGCAGCTCTGTGGCCAAGCGCCTGGAATGAACCAATGACTTTGCCAAACTGCTCGCGTGTTTTGAGGTATTCGAGCGTCATGTCAAAGGCCTGAGATGCGGTTCCCAGCATCTCCGCAGACATGCCAGCACGCGCACGGTCCAGCAGGGGCTCAAGAATCACCATGCCCGCATCAAGCTCTCCCAACAAAGCTGTCTCATCAACAGTCACTTCATTGAATTCAAGGCGCGCATAATCGCGGCTATCGATGGTGGGCAACGCTGTGCGAGCAAGCCCGGCCGCTGACGCAGGCACCAGGAATATGCTAATGCCCTGCGCCTCGCCTACCGCACCTGCAGTACGCGCGGGCACAATGAAATGCGTCGCCGACAACCCTTCGGGGACGAAGGTTTTTTTCCCGCTAAGCTTAAAGCCATCTTCCGCTTTAGTCGCAGTCATCGCCGTCTGCTGCGGGGCGTGATGCGGTGATTCATCGACAGCCAGGGTCAGAATCGCACTGCCATCAACGATCTGCGGCAGTACCGCTTCGCACTGCGCAGGGCTACCGCCCAATAGCAGTGCGCTGGCACCCACCAACGATGAGGCAAACAGCGGTGAGGCCGTTAACTGGCTACCTAGCTGTTCAAGAATTAGACCAAAGGTACGGTAACCAAGATCCGAGCCGCCGTGCTGCTCGGAAATAAGTATGCCGCTCCAACCCATATCGACCATGGCTTGCCAGGTCTGGGGGGCATGACCGTTACCAGAATCGCTATCGCGCAGCGCGCGAAAACTACTGACAGGCGCCTTGTTGAGCGCCCATGCGCTGGCCTGCTCTCGAATAAGAGACTGTTCTTCCGTAAGCACTGACATGATTATCCCTTTTGCGTTGTTTCGGGCAGACCCAGAATGTTTTTGGAAATAATATTCTTCTGGACCTCGTAGGAGCCACCATAGATAGACATGGCTTTGCCACCCAGCCACTCACGGACCGTGCCCACTTCTTCATCCGTAAACTCGCCGCTCTCCCAACCGACGCCCTGACTACCCATAATCTCGAGTAGCAATTCGGAACGGTTCTGGGCGACATCAGTCGCGGTGTTTTTCAGGATAGAGGCCGTTGCCGTCACCTCCACATTCCCGCCGCGCGCGCCGGCCATGATGCGCGATACCGTAAGATTGTGAGCGGCAGCATCCATCAATTGATCTGCTATACGGCCACGCAAGTCTGAGTCGGCCAGCCTGCCCCGGGAGTCGGTTCCCAAATAGCGTTTTGCCACCATCTGCAGAGACTCCTCTTTTACACTAGCCTGCGGTGCATTGGTTTGGCTTTGGCGCTCGTGTTGCAGCAAGCGCTTTATGACACTCCAACCATCGTTGAGCTCCCCGAGCATCTCGTCTTTGCCTGCCAGTGCATCGGTAAAAAACGTTTCGCAGAAAGGAGATTCGCCAGCGATAAGGCGAATAGGACGCGTCTCAATACCCGGCTGATCCATTGCCAGCATCAGGAAGCTGATACCGTTACGCTTCTCTGCGCTGGGGTCTGTACGCACCAGAGCACCGCACCACTGGCTCTTATCAGCGCCTGAGGTCCAGGTTTTTTGCCCGTTCATCCGCCAACCATCATCATGCAACTGCGCACGCATCGCCAGGGAAGCCAAATCGGAGCCCGCATTGGGTTCAGACAGGCCTAGACACCACCGTACCTCGCCACTGGCCATCGCTGGCAGGTGGCGGGCTTTCTGTTCTTCTGTGCCGTATTCCAACAGCGTGGGCCCCACCATGGTCACACCCATGCCAGCCAGGTAAGGAATAGGGTTAGTGCTACCTGCTTTTCGAATCGCACGACCTACCACCTTCGCCTGCGCATCGGTAAGACCGGCTCCACCATATTCCCTGGGCCAGGTGGGCGCGCCCCAACCCTGCTGCGCCAGTCGCTGCCGCCACAGATGAAAGGCCTCATAAATCTCAGCGTTATCCGGATCAGGTCCATACATGCCTGTATCCACGCCTACCAATTGTGCAGGCAGATTTTTAGTTACCCAGGCTTCTACGCTGGCCGCAAACTCATCAGACATCTATTTTCTCCAACATCAGGAAATGGCGTCGCAAACCCCAGGAAATACCGGTAGCGCCATCTCTGTTTATCTACCGCGCCTACTTTAGTGTTTACGGCTTGTAATGTGCAATAGGTCGGGCAAAGTTTAGCGCGGCTAATCTGGAGGTTTTCTTAAAGCCTCTGTGAAGCTCTCGCCAGGTGGCGAGAGATAGCCATACCTATCGAAATAACCGTTGTAGATTCACTTAAACCACGACTGCCCTCCTTGACCAATCGCAGAGAGGCGGTACACACAGTAAAAATAACTCAGCCCTTTCTCGGGCAACTAGATAGTCTTCATGTGCTGCAACATACGCTGTCGCGTCTTTTCATCGGGCAATCGGCCAAAACCGCCGCCGATATTATCCAATGCGTGTTTGGGTTTAGCCGTTTCTGTAAGAACGCAGGTCACTGCCGGGTGGGACAATATAAATTTGAGTGAAAACTGCGCCCAGCTGTTGCAATCAAATTCGGCTGCCCACGCAGGTAGCTTTTGCCCCTTCACTTTGGCAAAGAAGGCGCCGTTAATAAAGGGCCGATTGATCGTTACCGCCACGCCTTTATCCAGTGCCATAGGTAGTACGCGTTCTTGTGCTTGCGTCTCAAGCAGCGAATAGTTCACCTGCAGAAAATCAACTGTGCCGGTTGCCATCATCTTCATCATGCTGTCGTAATAGCTCGCACTGTGCCTTGCAATGCCGATGTACTTTGTGATGCCTTCCTCTTTCCATTTCTGAAAAAACGGCCAGTTGTCTGTCGCAAATTCAACGTAGGAATGCATTAAATCCAGCTTTTTTTTACCGGTAATTGCCAGCAGCCGCTGCGCCTCATCGCGCATAGTCAGCTCTTTTTCCTCGGCAAAGTAAGTGCCAAGAAATAGTTGATCGGCGATGTTTTTTGAGCGCGCCGCGTTGGCTACCGTGAAACGACTTGAGCCCATACAATCGACATAAGCGCCGCCATTCTCGTGCAAGAGACTCAGCAACGCTGTTGATGCTGGTGCATCATTTTGCCTGAATGCATTGGAGTTACCGAGTCCGATTATGGGCAAAGTGTCATCGCTGCCCGGAATTGGCCTGCGCGGCAGCAGTTGCTGCGCACGCAATACGGTCGACCATCCTGCAGGCAGCGCCAACAATGCTGCGATGGTGGCACTGTTGCCCATAAACTGTCGTCGGTTCGCCATGGCTGTGTTAATCCGTTTTTCTTGCTCGAAAGAACTACGGAGTATCCGCCGGGCCACCCAAAATATCCAGCACCGAGGAAATGGCTTCTGGTTACGATGCCAACGATTGACTCAGCCAGGGATTCTGGCAACCCGTTGCCTCCCCAGCAAGATTGGCTTACGCACGGCTGCGGGAGGGCAGATCGCAGGAAAAGTCAGCGCCGCACCTCAAAACTGCATCAGTTGCGACTACACTATGCACAGGAAACAACCGCGGACCATCACTGCGCAGGGTACTAATTCGACCGGTTCGATCAAATCTGGAAATGACAGGAAGAAGACAATGGATAGCCGTTTAGAGACCTATGAAGATTATACCTTCAGCGACCAGGAACATGAGTTCACTGTCTACAAGAAAGCGCCGCCTGCAACAGAAGGCCTCTCCCCAGCGATTGTCGTTATGCATGAGGTCCCCGGCATCTACCCAGCCGTAATCGATTTTTCGGAACGCCTTATCGCAGAGGGCTATACCGTTTACATGCCCTCTTTACTTGGCACACCGGGCAAGGCCTTCAGCAATGCCTACACACTCGCCTCGCTTGCAAAAGCCTGCATCAGCAGGGAATTCCATGTCCTTGCAAAAAATAAATCCAGCCCAATCACCGATGCATTGCGCGCCTTGTGTCGTCAGGCGCACGAACAATGCGGTGGCGTGGGCGTTGGGGCAATCGGCATGTGCCTGACCGGCAACTTCGCACTGTCCCTGATGGCAGACAAATCCGTCATGGCACCCGTGTTGTCACAGCCCTCCCTACCTTTCCCAATGACTAAAGCGCATAAAAGCGCTATGCATATAAGTGACAACGAACTGCGCTGTATCAAGACACGAATTAAGGATGAAGGTGCCAAGGTACTCGGGTTGCGTTTCACCAACGACCCAATGTGTCCCCCTGAGCGGTTTCGTCGACTGGAAGCAGAACTGGGGAATGGCTTTGAGAGCATCGAAATCGATTCAAGTTCGGGCAACCCGTACGGCCTTGCCTCAGCGTCTCATTCAGTTGTGACCAGAGATCTGGTGGACACGGACGGCCACCCCACACAGGAGGCTCTGCATGCCGTGTTGGGGTTCTTTGCGATGAAATTGAAAGAGGCGTAAATAGGCCAGGACTTGTGCAGCTGCACACTCTCTTCAATGCCCGTCTTCAATACTTGTCTTCAATAACTGCCTTCAAGTCAGCAGGCTCGTACCATTAGCCTGGGAACAGGCGCACTACTCCACTCGTTCGACTGAGTCTGCGTTAAAAGATTCAGGACAATGGCCGCTAAAAGAGATCATCCTCATCGCACGGTCCGTCACAGGTATTTTCAATGATACCAGTTGCATAGAAACGGCCCAAACTGGCCCCAAGACCTTCTAATTCGGTTGCCCGCCCATGGGGATCCCGCTCTGTGTCCGCCCAATGAGGAATATTGGTAATGGGTGCGTCGGGGTTGCCGAAATCGATTTCCACCATGGCGGAACCCGTATGCTCACCCTCCACAACGTCGAAGCCCCATACGTCCCTGATCAGCGGGGCGAGGTTCACTACTCCACCAATGGTGCGCGCCATGATATGCGCGCCGAGGTTGGTGACCTGATGGTCTGCCTTTGACACCTGAATCAGTACTTCATGGGGTGGCGTACCTGGTAATAGGTTGCTGCGGATATACTTGGAATACCCGGTCGGCTCTGCGCGATCCCACAAACCCTGCACCAAAGCCAGGTTCATCTGCATATCCAGGGCGTTCCAGTTGTAACCCGCATATATCAGCTCTGCAAAGGGGTCGAAATTGACGCTGCGGTTGAGCAGCAGGTTGTACGACTGGCCGGGCACAGCCAGCAGGCCGCGCTCTATATCCGTTGTGAGGGCCATGAGACTGGCGCCCAAAATACCGCCCTGGCTACCGCCAAAGAAATAGCGCTTCGATCCGTCCAGAACAGCGCCGCCACAATCGCGCGCAAGGGCTTCATTCAATGGAGTGGATGGGCCGCTATCGGCAGCCACCGACAGCGTTCTCATGGCGATCAAAAAATTGAGAAAGCCCTGGTGCATCCGTTCCGGAACAGCCCGGAAAGTAGAAAGATCACCTCCGGTCAACGCGCCCACCACAGTTCCCGTGTCATCGCTGGAGAAACCT
This sequence comes from Bacteroidia bacterium, assembly GCA_047609575.1. GTDB lineage: Bacteria > Pseudomonadota > Gammaproteobacteria > Pseudomonadales > Halieaceae > Marimicrobium. Next base: position 8,095 of record JBLFXU010000091.1, read on the forward strand.
TTCCAGTCGAGACCGAAACCCGCAAGATTTTCCTGTACGCCAATGCCCTGAAACCCGAGCACTTGCTCCTTGGCACCCAACTGACCGTGCCCAAACGCCACCAGTGGTGCGGGGTCTGTCTGCGCCCCCATTGGCACCAGCAGCGCTGCAGAATAGGGGTAACTGCCGTTTTGCTCAGGCAAACCGTCTTCGCCCAGATTCAGGAGACCGCCTGTTTCGCCCTGCGTCATATACAGTGGCACGTCAAAGGTGACCTCCAGCCTGCACGCCATGCCATCGATCAATCCCTCAGGCTTGTTGGCAACCGTATAGCTCACACCCTCCGAGAAGCGTTCCAGTGCCTCGTCCCGAATATGTAGCATCGCCCGAGTATTATTTTCCCGGCTCGCCGTGGTGAAATCCCAGGCGGCCTGCAAGTCGCCACGATTTATTCCTTGAGCTTCCAATAGAGCGAATATTTCCTCGAAATGCGGGCGGCGCGATTCGATAATGGGGTCATCTGAAGTCACCCTATCCCGCAGGGCCAGAAACCCCTCAGAGGCCTCCACGATGCCGCCCTCGCTGTCTACCACACCGCGAATTGCCACAACATAGCGGGTGGCGTCCTCAAGCCGAATAGCAGGCCTGAGCATAAGAGCCTGCTCCTGGCGCAATTCATCAATGTTGCGTTTGATGTCAAAACTGGGGGAAGACTCGCCTGCATCAACCCGCAACTTCGCCTGCACAACGTATTCGTCACGATCAACCCAGTGTGGCGTCCACTGCCCGGTGGCTGTATCGATGAGTACCGTGCGCGACGCAGGGAGTAGCGATTTTTCTATACTGTCGGGTGTCGCCAGGCCAGCGACCGTAGCACCGGGCAAATGCGTCATCGCCGCGATTCCAGGGGAGAATCCATCCATCTCATTGAAGGCATCGGGGTTGGACTGGAGTCCCGAGGTGTTGGTAGGCATCACAATCTGTGGCAGTGCCAAGCGCCGACCCGTGACTGTGCTGGCATCTGGCTCAGTCCAGTAATCGTTCGGATAGGGGAACCCACAATAGGTAGGCACCAGTGGATCACAATTGAGCGGAGGCGGTGGAACATAGGCAAAGCGCGCAACAAACGAATCACTACCATCACTACAACCAGCCAGCAGGATGAAGGCGCCCAGAAAAAACACAGCGTATTTATTTTTATTCATCTATAGATACTAGCTAGAGAGTGCAAAACCGTCAATGATGCTGATTCCGTCGGCGCATTGCGACCAACCCCCCTCCCCAAAAGTTAGGCTACAGAGCTATTGGCAGATGTGGCGTGAGTGCTATCCTAAGCGCCTCCCGTAATACAAGAGAGTCTGGATACATGTCTGTAACAATCGGAACCCCGCTGAGTCAAACCGCCAAAAAAGTGCTGCTGTGCGGCGCCGGAGAACTGGGCAAAGAGGTAGCAATAGAGCTGCAGCGCCTGGGTGTTGAAGTAATCGCGGTAGATCGCTACGCCAACGCACCAGCCATGCAGGTTGCCCATCGGTCGCAT
>JBLFXU010000092.1:0-9471 GCA_047609575.1 Bacteroidia bacterium
TACTCAGAAGGCTAAGATATTCGACACGAGGCCTGCTTGTTTCACACCTGCCTCACATCCCGCGCGATCTCCGATGCCGCCAGGGGGCCAGCGCGTCTGCACTGACTCCTCTAAATTAGTGCAGCGGCTGGAGTACCCACAATGAACCAAATAATGGAAAGGTCATTAAATCTACTAGGGCACGAACCACACAGGCCCGGTAGTGTAGGTCTCTCAGAGCGAATATCTCAGCCTTCTGAGCGGCGAGAGGCCTACACTACCGGGCCGCAAGGACACGCGCGAAACCCGCTCGCATGCCGGCCGCTAAAAAGTGATTTTTTTTCAGCCCAGCACTCAAGATTAAGGCGTCCAATCAGCTACAATCCCCTGCCACACTTTCACAAATCCAGTGTTCTACAACCCAGGCCGGAGACCACCATGCCCATCAGCCCAATGGATGAGTTACTCACCCACCAGACGCCCGAAACCTTCGATCAGGTCTTCACCACGGATCGTAATTTCTACGATCGTTATTACTTCAACCTACATCCAAAATCCGGCGATCTGTTTGTAGTATTCGGTATGGGCCAATACCCCAACCTGGGGACCACCGATGCGTTTGTTTGCGTGGTGTACAAGGGTAAACAACACGTGGTGCGCTGCTCCCGTGAACTGGGCATTGATCGCATGGATACCACCATTGGGCCCTTTGGCGTGGAGATTGTTGAACCTATGCAAACCGTGCGTATCTTCTGCACGGATAACGATCACGGCATTAGCTTTGACCTTACGTTTAGTGGCAGTAGCCCTGCGGTTGAAGAGCCGCGCACGCTGGTACGCAAGGGTGCGCGCATCACCATGGACACCTCGCGCTATACGCAGTTGGGTCGCTGGCAGGGAGAGATCAACATTAAGGGCGATGTTATCCCTGTGAGCAGCGATGATTTCCTGGGTGTACGGGATCACTCATGGGGCGTGCGCCCCGTCGGCGAATCAGAACCTATGGGCATTCGTATCAACGAGTACATGGAGAACTTCGGTTTTTTCCATATGTGGACACCCATGCAGTTTAAAGACTACGCCATTAAAGTATTTATTGAGGAGAATGCCGACGGCAGCATCATTGTGCAGGAGTGCATTAAAGTCGATAGCCACGAGCGCGGCGGCAAGGTACACGCCCTGGGTAGACCCAAGCACATGATCAACTACCGCTCGGGCACACGTGAACTGGAAACTGCGGAGCTGCATTTCACTGATGAGGACGGTGAAGCTCTTAGCGTAAAGTGCGAGGCCCTTACCTGTGCCTACCTCGCAGCGGGCACAGGCTACTTCCCCAACGACGAGTGGGTGCACGGGCAGTACCACGGCAAGTTCAAACTGGAATCAAGGGAGTTCAACATCTCCACCGAGGAAGCCCGCAATAGCCTGGGGCCGCTGTACGAGACGCTGGTGCGCTTTGAGCTGTCTAACGGCGAGGTCACCTATGGTATGTTCGAAAACATGAGCATGGGACACCACGAACCCTATGGCTTCGACTCTTTTGAGGCGGTGGCGCCCTGATAGCGGTCTATCACCCTTAAAGCAGCAGATTGTATCCGCCATGCCAGCAGAGATGCCGGATAAAAATGATAATAAAGATAGATAAGCCGGTGTTTTAGCTGCCACACAGAGCAAGCGTGCAAAACAACACAAGTTGAATACATTAGTCCAGCAGCGCTTTTGCTGAAGCCAGCACCGACTCGGCTGTCACTCTTTTTTGATAACCATCGACAAAGATCTTACCCACTATCTCCAGGTCGGGGTTGACTATAAAAACCCCGGGGTGGGGAACGCCGTAAGCACCATCACCTGGTTCATGGTCCTCATTCAGAATACCCAGCGCCTTGACGGTAGCGGCATCGACATCCGACAGGAATGGATAGGCTATACCGTTTTTGTCAATGAAGGCCTGCTGTAATTCAGGCGCGTCGTAGGTCAGGGCAACGACGCCAATGCCGGCTTTAGTAAAGTCGGTGAGGTGATTTTGCAGTTGCACGAACTGCGCCATGCAAAAGGGTCACCAATCGGCAGAGCGGTTGGCGATAAATATCATGCCCTTGTCATGCACGAAGGAATCGATTGCGCTAATTTCACCGCCGTCATAGTTAGCCCTGATAGCGGGAAAGCGATCGCCTACTGCAAGACCGGGGCTGAAAGCGTCGGTATCAGCGTCAATATACATATCCGCAGTGATGAGCTGCTGGGCCTTCTCCCACAGGGGAGCGCGAAACACATAGCCGCCTGCGACGGCCACCACCGCAAAATATCCCAATGTTATCAAGGCCTTACGGATCACTTGTGGACTCCCGTATTATACAATCAGGGACATGTTACATCAGCTTTGCGCCCGCGCACAGATACCTGCGTTACAGGCGGCCTGATACACTGAGCCAAGAGTGAATTAGAGAGAAAAACAATGGATTTGGGCACGGCGATGATAGGGCTTCTGCCCCCTTTATTGGTTGTGGGCGCATTCTTCGGGTATCGCTATTACAAACAGTGGCGCCTGAAACGCATTCAGGAGCAGCCCTTTCCAGAGAAATGGCTGCAAACCATGGTCATTGCCGTCCCCCCCTACCCGCGACTATCCGGGCAGGAACAGGAACGCCTGCAGCAATTGATCAAACAATTTCTGGCGGATAAAGAGTTCTACGGCTGTGACGGCCTGGAGCTGACCGATGAGATTCGAATTACTATCGCAGCACAAGCCTGTTTATTACTATTAAACAAGACCGGCGGTGTCTACCCCAAGCTCAGCTCTATATTGGTCTATCCCACCGGTTTTATTGCTGAGCGCGACGTCCATCACGAGGATGGAACAGTCAGCAAAAACGCGCATCACCTGCTCGGTGAATCATGGGACAACGGCCGCATTGTGCTGTCCTGGGATGATGTGGAACACGGCGCAGCGGACTTTGGTGACGGCTACAATGTTGTCTTGCACGAGTTCGCCCATCAACTGGACTCCGAGTCAGGCTCAACCAATGGCGCACCTATCCTACGACACAACAGCTACAAAACCTGGGCGAGCGTTTTTAGTGAACACTATGATGACTTGCAGTCACGGGTGGCTCGCGGCAAGCCCACGGTAATCGATGATTACGGCACCACCAACCCGGCTGAGTTCTTTGCTGTGGCGACAGAAACATTTTTTGAAAACCCGGGTGAATTGCAGGCACATAGACCACAACTCTACGATGAACTGAAAGACTACTACCGCTGTGACCCAAGGGAATGGCACGACTAAACAGACAAGCAGAAAATCTGCAGACTATGCAGGCAGTGAAATCGCCATCACCGGCATTCCATCCGGCATCCCACCAAGCGCAACAGCACAGCGTGAAAAGCCGCTGAAATGTGCGATCGCCAATGACAGGTGCGCTAATTCCTGCGCACTGAACGCCATCTGTAAACGCAGCTTCAAATCGTCAGCCATGCCCGCCGGGTTGCCATAGTACTGATCCACAAAGGCAATAATAAGCTTCTCTCGCTCGCCCAGGTCGCTGCCTGCGTAGTCGTCATCAATCATTGCCACTTGCGCCTCATCCAGACCCGCGTCTTTGGCAATGTCATAGCGTACATTTCGGCAAAACACACAGTTTACGGTGCGCGCATTGCGCAGGCGGGCCACCTCAATCTCTGCTGCAGTGAGCGGACCGGCCTTCCACACAAGCAGGTTTAACGCCATGTAGGGCTCCAGCGTTTCGGGCACGAGGCCCAGAGCAGAATCTCGAATCATATTGCCAGTGGGCGCCGCCGGATTGAATGCCCGGGGTTTAGAGCTCATGTGCCCTCTCCTGTGGCACTATTCATTGACTGCCACAGGAGGCCAAGGCGAATTCTGCCGTCCAGAATACCCAGCGCTTCAATCAGCAGTACCAGGCCACTATCGCCGTAATAGACTTTGACAGCAGCAGCATGTTCGTCCGTTATGGACTGGGCATCCATCGCATACACTTCGGTGAAGGCAATGCAGGACTTTTCAGCCTCGCTGTAGAGAGGCTCGGTGTTCCATCTAGCCAGGGATGAGCGTTTCGTTGCGGGCAGCTCTACGTACTCACACTCGATGTCAGCGGCGCTGTTATGTAGCTGAGCCAGACGCAGGCGACACAATTCCAATACCGCTGAGGGAATATGTCCCTGCGACCACAATGAGGCATACAAAGCCTCGTAAGCAGGTGCAATATCAGGCAGTGCTGCCAGCGCCAACGTTTGATCCTTCATACCATTCATCCGGGTTACAGGTCTTGTTCGAAAAAAAACTGCGCTGCCAAATTACCGTGCCGTCACTACACTTATAATCGCGCTTAAAATGGGTCCCAAGACTGGGGCGATACCTGCTCCAGTACCTACGTAAACCCCTTGCGTTAGACAAACTGCTTAACAGGATCACATTCCATCAATTTTTTATGACTTTGCGCGGCAATGTCTCTACAAACCGCAGCCGGCCAGCGACTTTGTAGCGGGCCAATTGTCCGGCGCAATCCTCAAGTAGTCGCACGGCCAATGTGTCACTCGTATCGGCGCCGAGCATCAGCTCTACCACCGCCACCACACACTGACCCAGGCGTTCATCGTCTATTCCCAGCACTGCCGCATGACGCACGAGCGGCTGCGTAGCGAGCACGCGCTCCACCTCGGCTGAATACACGTTGGCGCCACCGCTGACGCCTAACCAACCGAAAAAGAGCGAGCCCTCTCCACATCAACGTTGTGCCGGGGCCGCCAGGCCACGACTGATTCGATTTAATACCCCCTCTTGAGCACACAGCCAAAAAAGCAGGGCGACCAACCACACCGTCCAGGCCGAACTGAGCACCGTGTTATATATGAACCTGTAATAATCGGTTTCATAGAGCGCCCAATGTGCCAGCAAGCTAGCCACAAACCAAAAGGCCAGGGACAGCGTGCCTCCCGCACTGCCCGCCCGTCGATGCAAGCCCAATACTAACAAGCTGGCGCAGGCAAAGTAGTATGAAACCGTGCCCAGAAGACAGAAAAATAGAGTAAAGCCCAGAATGGTAGAGGCCTCCACATCATCATCGGTTTTGGCGGCGAAAGCGAAAGCCAACAACAGCAGCAGACCGGCCAGAGGTAGATAGGCTGGTCGATTTTGGTGGAAAAGCATGCGCCGCTCGCGCTCCTGCACCTTGTCTTGTCTTTCCGTGTTGGCGCCACGGTAGATAAAGGGAAGTTTTAGCCCGACGCCAAAGCCCTGGAAGCGCTCGACGCTGTGGTTTTCCATATTGTCCAGCCAGCCCGTGTAATTATCCAGGTGCGACGTTGGCGACGCACCGATAGACAGTCCTACAATCGTTGTAAGCGCGGCCGCAAAGAAGAATTATTTATAGCGCTGCAGGAGACGGCGCTCTTTTACACAACTGATCAAACCGCGTAGGGCGATTCCCGCCATGAACAACGCAGGGAATACACTGAGCAAGACTGAAAAAGTCATCCAAAATCCAGACCAGGCGTAACTGCCTTTTCTTAACGCAACAAGACCATCAGCTTCCGCAGCTCCCCGACACGCATCATCCGGTAAGTACGCAGATTCCTCACTTTTGTTTCCAGGCCGAGATCATCCTTTTTCAAAGCCCGCAGGACACACACATACAAATCCTGATAGTTCAGCTCATCGCAGTAGCGCGGCGCCATAAAGTAATGGAACGTATCATAACGATGCACGAACTGATCTTCAGCTATACCCCTGCGCGCATAGAAATAGAAAAAGGCGCCCACGAATACCGTCATAGCCAGCAAAACAGCCACTAGTGACTGGAAGTTTGGCTCACGGGCCAACGGCCAACGTCGGACCAAGCCCCACAGAAACACGCCCAGAGCACCCACACCGCACAGGTACATCATGCACAATATGAGCAGTTTGTGCGCTGCCTCTCGTCCTTCTACAAAAGACAACGACCGGCTGGGATGCTAACTGGGATCAAGCTCGAACAGCACAACAAGCCTGCAGAGCATGGTAAAAATGCTGCCGAAAAATAGCGCTAGCCACATTTTCCCCCTGCGGCTAGTTGTAGCGCTGTTCATAGGGCCAGCCTTGCCCGAAGCCAAACGGCGGCCAGACCGAATTTCGATAGTCGCATGGCGCGCGAGCAGGCATCTGGCAAACTACAAGGACGCTGACAGAACGCGTCAACGCAACTGCTCAGAAAAAAAACACCGGAAACTAAAAGTGCTGCGCTGGCGCACAGCCTGAAGATAGGGGTAGTCATCAGTCGCTAGAACTCAAATGCTTGTTGAATATAATGTGTTTTGTTCGGTGGGCTGCCCGTTTTGACTGTCTCCATGGGTGCGTGTTCAACGAGTCCGGACAAACTCAAACCAAGCAGTCGAACACCCAGAGGCACAGGCAGCAACTGCGCGAGTAAATCGCGGGCAGTACTGGCAAACACGTACTTGTCTGACACGGGCTCAACGCTGGACTGGCTGCGGGTGATTTGTCTAAAGTCGGCGTATTTGACTTTTAGCGTGACGGTTCGGCCCACAGCAGCATTTTTTTTAATCCTCTCCCACACACTGTCAATGATTTCTACTAGCGCTGCCCGAAGCGCCTCGTCCTCCAGCAAATCCTCACCATAGGTGCGTTCTCGCCCCACCGACTTGCGCGCCCGGTTCGGCCGCACCGGGCGATGATCCACGCCACGTGCAGCGTGATACAGATAGGACGCTGACTTACCAAAGTGTTCAACCATAAAGTCCAACTCCCGTTCGCGCAGATCTGAACCCGTCAGAATACCCAGGCGCTCCATACGTTCGGCTGTTTTTGGACCAACACCATAAAAACGCCGCATCGGCAGGGTGGCGACAAATTCGGCGCCCTCGTGGGGGCGAATAACGAAAATACCATTGGGCTTGTTCTGATCTGAGGCGATTTTGGCCAAAAATTTATTGTAGCTGACCCCCGCACTGGCAGTGAGGCCGGTCTGTTCAAGGATCTCAGCCCGCACGCACTGGGCGACTTGCGTGGCTGTACCCACTTGCTGCTTATCATCGGTGACATCCAGGTACGCCTCATCAAGCGACAGAGGCTCTACTAAGTCGCTGTAGCGCGCGAATATCTCCCTAATTTGCTGTGAAACGGCACGGTAGACCTCAAAGCGATGAGGAACGAAGATTAATGCAGGACAACGCTTTGCCGCGGTTATCGATGGCATGGCCGAGCGAACGCCAAACTCTCGCGCCTCGTAGCTCGCCGCTGCCACAACACCTCTTTTCGCTGACCCCCCTACGGCCACGGGCTTACCCCGTAACTGTGGATTATCTCTTTGCTCAACACTGGCAAAAAAAGCATCCATATCCACATGAATGATTTTTCGATCTGTATTGGCCTTGGCATTCGCACTGACGCTAGTCATAGCACGATAGTAAATAGGCTTCGAGCTGGTCACAAGCGCTCATCCTGAGGGACAATTTCAGCTGATACCGGTTGCGCAATAATCCAGAAAGCACTCACTCAGGTAAGTACTTCTTAAATTTAGTTGGATCATCAGTGTGTGCTCGCCATGGCATCCGGTTTCGATGGCCGCGTTTCGGCCCGATAGTACAGGCCTCTCAGCGCTCAGACTGCTGAGCGCTGAGAGGCCTGTACTATCGAGCCTTCCACCCAGCATGGAGGGAGTTGTTCATCAGAGCTGTCCACTACTTACTGCCTTGGACACGCATTCAACCCAAAAAGGGGCCAATCCAGACACACCGCAGCAATTCGATGTCATCGCAAGCGCACTATGTCAGGCGGACGTGACGTGGGGCAGGTCTGGCGGCGAATATCTCAGCATTTTGAGCTGACAGGCCTGCCCCACGCCGCGTCTGCCGGAAACCCGGGACGGACCTGCCCTCTCCATCAGCACCTTCGAGTTTTAACTTAAGGCTCTTCATCGGTTTTCGGACCCGACAGTGCTGGGCTGCGGTCGGGCCATCGGCCGTAACTTGTTCACACTCTGCTACTAGCGGATTGTAGAAGTACCCCCTATCCACTAGAATGCGCGCCGTCCCAATCGCCACACAACCAAACCCACCGCCGAATGGTCCACCCCTATCCCCCCCGGCAACGCCCCTACACACAGGGACGCGGCTTTGTATTGCACAGAGAGAAGCATGTTTGAGTTTCACCCCAGTAAAGTAGCTACCGCGAAAAACGACATCCTGTCCGGACTGACTGTGGCACTGGCACTTGTGCCAGAGGCTGTCGCGTTTGCTTTTGTAGCTGGCGTAGATCCATTGGTAGGACTCTACGCCGCCTTCATGGTCGGCCTGATCACAGCCTGCATCGGCGGACGTCCAGGCATGATCTCAGGTGCTACTGGCGCACTGGCTGTCGTGATGGTCGCATTGGTGGCAGATCACGGCGTGGAATACCTGTTCGCAACTGTCGTCCTCATGGGAATACTGCAAATCACGGCCGGCGTACTGAAACTGGGTAAATTCATCCGCATGGTGCCGCACCCCGTCATGCTGGGCTTCGTCAACGGTCTGGCAATTGTCATTTTCCTCGCACAGCTGGGGCAATTCGGTATAGCCGGAGAGCCTGGCTGGCTGGAAGGTACCTTTATGCAAGGGTCCATAGTGGATGTCGCGTGGCTGGAAGGAACACAGCTCTATATGCTGGTCGGGTTGGTAGCACTGACCATGGGCATCATTCACTATCTCCCGCGCATCACCACAGCAGTACCCTCCTCCCTGGTGGCCATTCTAGTCGTTAGTATGCTGGTATTCGGCCTTGGACTGGACACACGGGTCGTTGGCGATATCGCTTCTATTGCCGGTGGTTTGCCCAGTTTCCATATTCCCGTAGTGCCATTTTCGTTTGAGACACTGCGTATTATTCTCCCCTATGCGGTCATACTGGCTGCGATAGGCCTGATCGAGTCGCTGCTGACTCTACGACTGGTCGACGAAATTACTGAAACCAGGGGCCACGGCAATAGGGAGTGCGTCGCACAGGGTATTGCCAATACCTCCACGGGACTGTTTGGCGGAATGGGCGGCTGCGCCATGATTGGCCAAAGCATGATCAACGTGAATTCCGGCGGACGCGGGCGCTTATCTGGTATCTCCGCTGCGCTTTTTCTACTGCTTTTTATTCTGGTCGCCTCGCCATTGATCGAACAAATTCCATTGGCTGCCCTTATCGGGGTCATGTTTATTGTCGTAATCGGCACCTTTGAATGGAGTAGCTTTCGGGTTATTCGCAAAGTGCCACGCACTGACGCAATGGTATTGATGCTTGTTTCGGGCGTTACCGTGGCAACTGACCTGGCCATGGCGGTTGTCGTTGGCGTAATCGTCTCTGCACTTGTATTCGCTTGGGAACACGCCAAATTCATCCGCATAGAAGCACAAGAGGACCACAAGGGTTCAACCGTGTACGCCATTACCGGCCCGCTGTTTTTCGGCTCGGTCACCTCGTTCCTAGACCGCTTCGATCCGGACCAGGAC
>JBLFXU010000093.1:0-9341 GCA_047609575.1 Bacteroidia bacterium
AATATCCGCTACAACCTACACCAACCAACCTAGCTCAACCCAACCATGCCCGGTTGATCCTCAAAATCATACCAAGTACTAGAACTCACCATCCAGCACAATACGATAACCATCCGGACCAGGCTCGGCCAGCATGGAAAGTGCATTCTTTAGTGGGCCTGCCAGGGCATCGTCACCACTGGTGAGAATATCCACTGCGTATCGACGCCCTTCCAATTGCAGCTCGCCCTCTGCTTGTAATGGGCCGCTCAGGGTGACCACTTCCCCCATCAGCACCTCACCAGGAGCCTGTTCAACGTCCAGCGCATACGAACCCAGCGGCACACTGCCTCCCGGAGAAACCCAGGCCGCGTTTTCCCACACAACACGTCCTTTGGCGCTATAGGGCAGCCCATCTTTCAATTCAAATTCCTGCAGCTGTGTGGAAAAGCTGCCCGACAATGCCACCGGTGCGAACTGGCGCAATAAATCTGCATCAACACGTGCATCCAGTTCACGCACCACAAGATCCTGTGTGCCTTTAATGATCAGGTCAGCGTTGATAACTTGGGAACCCCAGTCGCTGCGCAGATTGACCTGCGGTGAAAGCGTTAACAATGACCAGGGTCGCAGCGACCATTGCACAGTACCCAGATGTAAAAAACCTGCCGGCACGCTCACCATCGTGCGGCCAGCCCGACCTTTCCATAACGTGCCGGAAAATCCTTGCATGATGACAACGTCCTGCGGCAGAAAACCGGCCAGTAGTCGCGCAGGCGCATTCGCCAACAAGGACCCAATAAAAATGACCAGCAGAACCGGCACCCAAATTATTCGAGACATTGCGACTACCTCGCCTCTCCAATACGCACCGTGGCATTCACTCGCCCAACACTGCCAGACTCAGTAATGGATACCTCGTGCACCAATAGGCCATCCCGGTACTCCATCTGATGTAACCAGGTGAGTAAATCATCAAACGAAGCATTTTCAAGACGCACCTGCACCTCGCCGCGCGAGTTTGGCTGCAGGCGACTAACAGATAGTTTCAAATTACGCGTGGACTGGCTGATAAGTGAGGTCAGATTGCGCTTAGCCGGGCTTTCCGCGCCGTTTTTGCGCAGGGATAACAGCTCGGACACCATGGCATCGACCCGGCCAAGTGACTCGGTCACTGCCGCATTTTGCACGCCCAGGGTGTTACGGCGATCTGCCAGAGGTGACCAGGCAAACATATACAGTACATACAGGCCCAACACTACCGTCAGAATCATCACACTCAGTTGTTCGCGCTGATTAAGCCCAAGGAACCAGATTTTCATGAGCGGGTCTCCACACGCAAGCGAGCACGCACGCCCTTATCCTGCGCGTTACTGCTTTCCATGACAGCTTCCAGGCCCGCTTCACTCATTTTTTGCCGCAGTTGTTCAACGTCTTCAAAATTGTTTGCTCGAACATTCATGCGCATAGACGCACTCTTGTCGCTGTAGTTGATACTGGCAATACTGGTGCCAGGCATCGCTTCTACGGCAACGCCAACCCGCTCAACCATGCTAATAAAGCCGCTGACCTGCCCGGTACCGCGCAGGGCCTCCAATTGCCGACGCAATTGTTTTTCCGCATCAACAACAGCACCGCGCGGATAGGCCTGGCGATAACTTTGCTCCACCGCGCCACGCAGGGCGAGATTCTGTTTGTCCAAATTCCGGTAGTCGGCATAGGACGCTGCAAGCTGTAGCGCAAAAGCGGCAATAAACAGGGCAGCCATTGTGCGCCACTGGCGATACCAGCGCCCCAGTGGCAAGCGCGGGGCGTAGTCACCCTGCAGTAAATTCAAGTCCGCGTTGCTGTTATCGGACAACATTAACGCGCTGTAGAAATCGCCATCACGCCATTGCACACAGTCACGCAGTGTTTCCGGCACAAGCGCGGTGTCTGATGCTTGATCGCGGCCGTAAACAATCACCGCTTCTGGCGACTGTTCGCCCGCGCAGACCTGCAGCAGCATTGGCAGCAAATCCTGTTCCACGACAAAGCCTTCGCACTGCCCAGTACGCACCAGGGCCACAGCATCTTCCAGCACCAGGGTCCACTCCCCCAACTGCCAGGGCAGCAACAGAGGCTCTGGCACCCAGGTAAGGATGCCAGGATAGTCAGCGAGTTTTTGCTGCCATTGGTCCATGACCGTACGGGCGCAAACAGCTACGCCAAAATCTTCGTCATTCAATGGCAGCGAAGAAAAATGCAGGTCATCGACATCCGCCGCCACTGCCTCTTCGAGCATATAAGGCAATGAACGTGACAGGTGCTTCTTCTCTTCTGGCGCTACAGTGTGCCGCAGCAGACGTACGTCGGCGCCGGGCGCGGCAAAGCACACCTTCATACGGCGCTGGGACAGCGCTGCGCGCAAGGTCTCTCTGGCCAGCTCTTCGTCCAACCACTGGGGGCCATCGCTCGCACCCGGTGGATACCAGGCCAGTCGACCGTCTATTGCGCGTACTACCGCTGTGCTACCCATGCTTCCCCATTATCATAATTGTCCGTCCCACAAACCGCTCTAAAGGCTACCACTGGCGCGCGCCAGCGCTTTGATCTCACGGTTATCACGGTGCAGAACACTGTACAAGCGCATGTTGCGCTGAGCAAGGTCGAGCTCAGCGCTGAGCAAGAAGTAGGCCGTGCTCTCGCCCAGCAGCTTTTCGGTATCGCCAATGTCTGTTTTGCCCGCAAAAACCGGGTGGGCCATCAGCGCTTTGACATCTGCAAAGCCATTTTCCTCGCGAAACTCCACCAGGGACTCCGCTTCAGATTCCGACAAGGGGGTCAGGTCCTTGTCTGAATTTATGGAGCGCAGCAATGTCCCGGAGGCAGTATGTATGTTCAAGGTCTTCACATCGGGGGGCAGCACCGTCACCAGCGGTGCCAGGGCAAGGTATAGCTCCGGCGTCACATTGGCGACTGCGAGCAGTTCGCTCGCGCTGGACATATCCCGATTAGCGGCCCGGTGGGGCGGGTCCCGGGAGAAGTAAAAGTCATCCTCAGCACCCTCTGGCGAAGGCTGGGTATCCTTGTCCAGCCAGTCTCCGATCGCATCGGTGATCGCTATCGCCTCGTAATCGCTCAACTCAGGCTCGCCCAGGGCCTGCAGCAGACGGATGAACTGGGCCTGGTGCGGTGTATAGCGAAATTGACCCGATTGCGGTTTTCTCGTCGGAGGCGTGAGCGTATTGAGATTGAAGCGCCCCTGCAGATCCTCCAACGAGCCTGTCATCCAGCCACCCTCATCCAATGCATACGGCGCCGCTTCCTGGGCCCATATCTCGGTCAGGTCATCACGCTTCTGGGACAGTTGATCCTTATCATAGTCTGCCAACAGCGCCATGGTGGCCAGGTCTTCCGCGCCGCGCAGATACGCCTGCGCCTGCGCTGTAATGAGTACACCGGCACTGCGCGCAAACAGCCGACTGAACTCGCTCTGCATTGCCACTACCAACGCAGCAGTGAGAGCAAAAACCAGCATGGCAATCACCAAAGCTGCCCCACGCTGTCGATCTGGTGATTTACAGTGGCGGTAAGACATATAATCGCTTCATTTCGCCCCAGTCACCCAGGTGCAGTGTTATTTCAATAGCGACTGGGGGTGCCTTTGCCCCCCCCGGCGTTCCCACTTGGGCCACCCAGTTCTCCGGCCAGTTCTCGGTCTGCAAGCCCTCTTCATCCTGACGGTTGACCAATTGCTCCAACGAACCCAGGAAAGCCAGATCCATCTCTTCCACGTTATCCAGTAACTTCACCGTTCTAGGCTCGGTATCCCCCGCACGGTCCAGCACCACGTAGCTGTCACGCCACAATGCCTCATCTTCAAGCCTGTAGTTCACGCGCTGCAGATTGCTTCTGGGATAGCGGTTAGGGTTGTGCCAACCCGTGCGCGTAAAGCTCAACTCGAACCGGGCCTCCTCACCACCGGCAAGGGCTGGCTCCTCCGCGCCAAACTCATCGCGCACCGGGCGCTGCACAAACTGCCGCAGATCACGAGAAATCATCATCCAGGCCCGATTAACATCGTAGATACGGCCCGCGTTGGCGCGCAAACTTTCCATACCATTGGTCACCGAAGTGATGCTGCTGTAGGCCACCATAGAGACAAAGGCGGTAATCGCCAGGGCGATCAACACCTCAATCAGGGAGAAGCCGCCAACGCGGCTACTGCCGTTATTCGAGCGCTTCATTGAGCCGATAAACTTGCGGCGCTGGCTCAACTATTTCCACCATTTCCACCATTTCCACCTCTAATTGCTTCCTGACCCACCCGGATCAGTTCTAAGGTCCCCCGACATGTACCCCACCAAGGTGTAGAGCGGATCGACTTTGTCGCCTTCCTGCGCCGCCACAGCAATCTCGACCTGGAAATAGTTGGGCACGGCTGTTGTTTTAATTTCGCTGCGCCAGTACCAATCACGATCGGCCATGGTCATCACGCCGTCATCCTTGCCCTTACCCAGGGTGCGGGTTGCGGCAACTATCAAGCGAGTCTCGGCGAGTTTATTACTGGCCACCATCTGCGCCAGGGTCTTGTCACGCAAATATCCGGTATTGTCGATCTGCTGGTCCATTGCTACCAATAGCGCAGGCAGCGCCACCGCCACCACCGCCATGGCGACCATCACCTCCACCAGGGTAAAGCCAGACGCGCGTTTCATTCCTCCTCCATAGAGATACCGCGAGGCATCAATTGGACACGTCCCAGTAAATCCCACTCGATGCGCCACAACAGATCACCGCTTGCGGTATCGCGTATATCGATAGCGCCCACCATGGTCTCGCCACTGGCATAAAAGACGACCTGGGGTGAAGGCGGACGCTTGTCGTCTTCATCTTCATCTACATCCAGATTCAGCTCCGCCAGCGGCGCATCCTCCAGCTGTAACTCCAGCTCAATGCCCGGCGGAAAGCGCTGCGCGGTGAAAATTTCCTGTATTTCCGGCGTGTCGACCCAACCCTCAAGGTTGCGTCGTTGCCAGCTGTAACTGAATTGACGCTCACCGTCATACGATTCTTCGCGCAACATGAGCCCATAATCCTGGCCCGTCATCTGGGCCTCATCCAGGGCGTAACTGGCGACATCGGCAAGATTACGCACCTGTGAGTCTACGCGCACACCCTCGCCCCCGGAACCAACCCCCAGGGTAACCAGCGACGTGATCAACACAATGACAATTAGCGCGACCAGCAGCTCCAGCAGACTGAAGCCCCGCGCGCGCGCGACGCGAGAGAAGTGTGTGGCAGCGAAGGGCGCCACCACGCGGCTATTCACAATGGGCTATGCACAATGAGCCAGTCAAAACAGCCTAGCCTTTTACTTTCCAGTTACCAATATCACCGTTCTGGCCTTCACCACCAGATACGCCGTCTGCGCCCAGCGAGTAGATATCAATCTCGCCATTCTCTCCGGGGCTCAGAAACAGATACTCACGACCCCAGGGATCGAATGGCACCTCCTCGAGGTAGCCTCCCCCCTTGAAGTTGCGCGGCTCTGGGTCGATGCTGCTTTTTTCCACCAGTGCACTCAGGCCTTGCTCGGTAGTCGGATAAACGTAATTATCGAGACGATAAATCTTCAGTGCCGTTTCTATGGCCTTGAAGTCAGCCTGCGCTTTCTGGATACGTGCTTCATCAGCCCGGTTTAACACCGTGGGCGCTACCACGCTGATCAGTAGACCCATGATCACCAGCACTACGAGTATCTCTACCAGCGAGAAACCGGCGGCGGATCGCTTATTCATTACAACGTTCATTGTTCAATTCACCATCGTATTCAAATTGAAAATTGGCAGGAGTATGGCCAACACGATCGTCATCACCATTCCCCCCATAAAAACTACCATGAGCGGTTCGAACAGGGCCATCACACTGCCCAGCGTCATCTCCAGCTCCCGTTCCTGATTAGTGGCAGAACGCGCCAACATGGTCTCCAGTTCACCACTGGTCTCACCACTTGCCACCATATGTACCATCATAGGCGGGAATCGACCACTTTCGCGCAGCGCTCGATTCAGGCTGCTGCCCTCCTGCACCCGCGCAGCCACCGCCACACTGTCCTCACGCAATACCAGGTTAGTCAGAACCTGACCGGCAATACGCAGGGAATCCAGCAACGGCACTCCGCTGGCCATAAGAATACTCAATGTAGAGGCGAAGCGGGCAGTATCCATAGCAATCAGCAGTCGTGAAATGCCTGGCACGGACAACAAAAAGTGGTGCCAGCCCTTGCGCCGACCTGGGTTCTTGAGCAACTGCTTGGCGCCAAAATAAAGCACAATAGCGCCTACAACCATCCACACACCATACTGCTGAGAGAACTCACTGGTTGCAATCAGAGCCTTGGTCAGACCGGGTAGTTCCTGGTTGCTTTGGTCAAAAATTCCAACGAGTTTTGGCACCACAAAAATCATCAACAACAGCACCACACCAATGGCCACACCTATCAGGATAAACGGATAGATCATGGCCATCTTCATTTGCTGGCCGGCGTACTGGCGCTGCTCCGTATAGTCCGCCAACTGTTCCAGTACCGGCCCTAGAAATCCCGCGTGTTCACCGGCAGTGACCATAGCGCGGTACATTTCATTAAAGACCTGGGGAAACTCGCCCATGCCATTTGCCAGGGTATGCCCTTCGGCGACGCGGGAGCGAACCTGTAGCAACATCCCTTTAATGCGGCTGGAACGGCTTTGTTCCGCCGCTGCCTGCAAGGCTTCATCCAGAGGAAGACTGGAATCGACCAGTGTGGCGAGTTGCCGTGTGATCAACGCCAGGTCGCCGACGCTGATGCGAGAAAACAGCTGGTTAATTCTAAAACCACCCGCGCCCGAGCTCGCACGCCCAGTGTTTGCCTCACCCACATCCACTGGCCGCAGACTTTGGCCGCGCAACTGCGAGCGAACCTGGCGCTCAGAATCACCCTCCAGCACGCCACGGACCATCTTGCCTTCGGGGTTAAGCGCACGGTAACGGTAGGCTGTCATGATTCAGGCTCGCGCAGTCAAGAGATCGACGTGACGCGCAGCACTTCCTGGAGGCTTGTTTCACCGGCCAGGATTCGCCGCTTGCCATCGGTCTCGATGCCCGGATAGCGGCGTCGCGCCACTTCGGTCAAATCTTGCTCGCTGGCGCCTTCGTAGATCTTAACGCGCATTTCATCATCGATTTCAATCAGCTCGTAGATACCCGTCCTGCCCTTGAAGCCGGTGTACTTGCAGAGCTCACAGCCAACTGACTCATACAGTGTCACCTCTTCTGCTGTCGGTGCCAGGCCCAGCTGCTCACGCTCTGCAGTACTGGCAACTGCGGGTGTTTTACAGTCGCCACACAACACGCGCACCAGGCGCTGGGACATCACGGCGAGCAAACTGGAAGACAGCAGAAAAGGTTCGATACCCATATCCTGCAAACGCGTGACCGCGCCAATAGCGGTATTGGTGTGTAAAGTAGATAACACCAGGTGGCCGGTCAGGGAGGCTTGTACAGCGATCTCCGCTGTTTCCAGATCGCGAATTTCACCGACCATCACCACATCCGGGTCCTGCCGCAAAATTGCGCGCAAACCCCGGGCAAACGTCATCTCGACCTTGGTATTGACCTGGGTCTGCCCGATGCCAGGCAGCATGTATTCCACCGGGTCTTCAATAGTCAGTATGTTGCGCGAGGTTTCATTAATCTCGGACAAACCTGCATACAGCGTGGTGGTCTTACCCGAGCCGGTAGGACCCGTAACAAGGATAATACCGTGGGGGGTGTGCAGAAATTTATCGAACGATTCATGCACCTGTTCGTTCATCGCCAATTGCTGCAATTGCAACTGACCGGCAGCCGTATCGAGCAGACGTAAAACAACGCGTTCGCCGTGCGCAGACGGGATCGTAGACATACGAATATCCACGGCGTGGCCGGCGATCTTCACAGAAATACGACCATCCTGTGGTACTCGCTTCTCAGCGATATCCAGCTTCGCCATTACTTTTAGTCGCGACACCAGCAACGGCGCCAGCATGCGCTTGGGTGACAACACCTCAGACAGCACACCGTCAACGCGGTACCGCACACTGAGCCTGTCTTCGAAAGTTTCCACATGAATATCCGAAGCCTTATCGCGCACGGCCTGCGACAAAATAGCGTTGATGAGACGAATGATGGGGGCGTCGTCTTCAGCCTCCATGAGATCGCCCAACTCAGGAATCTCATCGGCGAGCCGCGACAGGTCGACCTCGGAGCCAATGTCCTCGGCCATTTGCACTGCTTCGTTGTTATCTCGCTGGTACGCTAGGGTCAGGCGGCGCTTGAATTCGCTCTCGCTGACATCCTGCAGCTCGAAAGGCCCACCGAGCACTCGACGCAGTTCAGTCAGTACCTGTATAGAGGGCTGACCATCGTGCACCACCAGGGGGTTGCCCGATGCACTTTTTTCCAGCAGCACACCAAATTGCTGCGCGAAGGAAAACGGCAAGCTCGTTGGAACTAATACCACCGGCGCGGCCGGTTCGGCAGGCTCCAGAACGTCGAGCTCACTCACTCAGCTGACTCCGGCAACAGTGCCTCCGCTTTTTTCTCTTCGACCGCCATATCTTCCAACTGCTGAATTTGGGCTTCCCACTCGGGCAGCATAGGCAAGCTGGCGTCATCCAGGAACATCAGGCCTCGCTCTCGGCGCAGCGCCTGCTGATCTCGGATATAACGGTACTTTTCAGCTGTGGCGCCTGCCATTTGGGCGTCATTTCTGATGATAGTTGCGCGAATAAAAATCACCAAATTATTTTTGGTTACCTGCACGGCGTCGGTGCGAAACAACCGGCCTAGCCAGGGAATATCACCCAAAAACGGCACCTTCTGCTGTGCATCCTGCACATCGTCCTGGATTAAGCCGCCCAGCACCACCACCTGGCCATCCACCGCCAGCACCTTGGTCTGTATCTTCCGCTCATTGGTAATCAGGTCTGATGCTGCCACCGACAAACCGCTCAAACTGGACACTTCCTGCTCGATATCCAGCACCACGGAATCGCCATCATTGATGTGTGGTGTCACCGTGAGTGTGATACCCACATTCTCCCGTTCAATGGTCTGGAACGGGTTCTGCGCGCCGTCGCCGCCAGAACCTGTGTTAGTAAAAGAACCTGTAACGAAGGGCACGTTCTGGCCAACGGTGATATAGGCTTCCTGATTATCCAGCGTTAAAATACTGGGCGTAGACAGGATATTGGCGTTCGCGGTTTCTTTGAGGGCGTTAAGAATAACGCTTATCGAGATATCATCGTCCAGCGAACCCCAGCCCAGGGATAGGCCCGGTGTACTTGCCAGAGCACCCG
>JBLFXU010000094.1:0-9328 GCA_047609575.1 Bacteroidia bacterium
GGCGTTGCTGGTGCAGCGTTCGAAGGCTGTGAAACAGATGGGAGGGATGTGGGTTTTTCCAGGTGGTAAGGTCGATCAAGTGGATTCCGCGGATGCTGCCGACGAATATCAAGCGGCTGTAAATGCGGCTATTCGCGAAACCCGCGAGGAAGCGGGTCTGGAAATTTCTGCCGATCAATTGGTGTATCTGTCGCATTGGACCACGCCCGAAGGTGCCAAAAAGCGGTTCGCCACCTGGTTTTTTCTGACCATTTTGGAAGATGGGCAGGAGGTTCAAGTCGATGGTGGGGAGATAGCTCATCATCGCTGGGTCAGCCCTGCGAATGCGCTGACCGAATCCGCAGACAAACAGCACCTGCTAAGACTTATGCCACCGACCTACGTGAGCTTGTCGGATATCTCTGATTGCACCAGCTGTGGTCAGGCACGGGAGCGCATAGGGTCGAGGAATGCGCTGATCTATGCGCCGCGCATGGTGTTTGTGCAAGATGGTATTTGTTTTCTGTACGCCGGTGATACCGCTTATGAGCATGAAGATCTCGATGCAGACGGGTCGCGCCACCGTTTGTACATGGTGGATGACCAGCTCGACTATATTCGTGACTGACAGATTGGCACATGATGAGACGGGGAGTGCAGGGCCTGCAGGCCAGGCCGATCTTACTGCGTGTCTCGCACAGGTCTCTGTGCGAGAGGAGTAGGCAGACACTTACTTCTTGATGATAACCGAACTGCCGTGGCCGAACAGACCTTGGTTGGCGGTGATGCCAACTTTCGCACCTTCAACCTGACGGTCGCCGGCCTCACCTCGTAGCTGCCAGGTCAGCTCACAGACCTGTGCCAGTGCTTGTGCCGGTACTGCTTCGCCGAAGCACGCCAGACCGCCGGATACATTGACGGGAATTTTGCCGCCCAGTGCGGTGTCGCCCGCGCGTAGCAGGCCTGCCGCTTCACCGCGCGGCGCCAGTTGCAAGTCTTCAATCCAATCCAGCTCCAGTGCCGTGGACAGGTCATACACTTCTGCCAGATCCACATCTTCGGGACCGATACCTGCTTCTTCATAAGCTTTGAGTGGCAGTGTGGAGCGATAGGCTATGGGGTCGATGCCCTGCGCTGCAGCCGAGTCTGTAGCGATGTCGGGCATCTCCACCACAGCGCTGGCAAAGGTGGGTGTGACTGTTGAAATGGCAGCGACGCGTGGTGCATCTCCTTTGCCCATCTTCCTGGCGTATTCCAGGCTGCAAACGATCAATGCAGCACCGCCATCGGAGGTGGCGCAGATGTCCATGAGGCGCAGAGGATCAGCGACCATTGCGGAAGCAGCCACGTCTTCTGCAGTGAAACACTTGCGGTAGCGCGCTCTAGGGTTTTTGCTGCCAATCAGCGAGTTCTTCACTTTCACTGCAGCAAAATCAGCCAGCGTGTCGCCGTATACGTCCATGCGGCGGCGCGCATACAGGGCGAAGTAGGTGGGATTGGTGATGCCTAGATAAAAGCGCACCCAGTCCGGATCTTCCGGACGGTAGCCCCCGGCGGGCGCCAGGAAGCCTTTGGGCGTGGTGTCCGCGCCTACTACCAGGGCAACTTCGCATTCACCTGAGAGTATTTTGTTGCGCGCAGCCGCTAGAGCTTGTGAGCCTGAGGCGCAGGCAGCATAGGAGGTGTTGACCTCCGCCCCCTGCCATCCCAGCGCCTGAGCAAAGGTTGCACCGGCAACATAGCCAGGATAGCCGCAACGGATGGTGGCTCCACCGGACACATAGCGGATGTCTTGCCAGGGTACGCCGGCGTCGGCCAGTGCTTCACGCGCAGCAGCAACACCGTACTCGACAAAATTATGGCCCCACTTGCCCCAGGGGTGCATGCCGGCGCCGATAATGGCGATTTCATTGGACGTACTTGTGGACATGGTTATTCGCTCTCGATTCAGCCGACGGTCAATCCGCCAGTGGTTGCCACTTCCAGGTGACTTTGATGTCTTCTTCCGTCTCGTGCAGGGGCTCCAGCACCAGTTCCATCGCCATGCCAACCTTCAGGTCATCCACACCAAGACCTTCGGTGACTTGTCCGAGAATGACCATTTTTTCTTCGTCCAGCTCTACAGCAGCGATCGCATAGGGCTCAAAGGGTTCAGCGGCGATGAAGGGCTCAGGCGGCTTGTAGCAGGCATTTGTGTAGCTCCACACTTTACCGGTGCGACTCAGCTCAACCTCGCGAAAATCCGTGCTGTCGCAGTTGGGGTTCTTGCAGAAATGGCTCTGCTTGGGAAAGAAGTAGGTACCGCAGACTTCACACTGGGTGCCGATTAAATGGGGCTTTGCCGTCATTGTGTGCCAGCCTTCGATGGCCGGTGCGAGGGGTTTGCCGCTCATAGTGAACTCCCAGGAAAAAACGTCGGTCAGGTTACTCCCGCGGGCCTGTCGGGGCAAGGGCGCCGCCCGTTCGGCCCTGCCGGGTTCACACAGGCAGACCCGGTGTTGCCCGCAGCAATTGAATTGGGCACAGTGTTCTCATGTGTGGTCGATTCAATGTTATTGATAATCCGGGGTTGCAGGACTTGCTGCGCGAGCTGGGTATAGATCTGTCGCTGCCGCCTGCGATTAATCTCGCCCCCACCGAAAGTGCTGGTCTGGTGCGTCATACGGCCGCAGGCCCTCAGTTGGATGCGGCGCGCTGGTGGCTGACGCCGTCCTGGGCACCCCGTGTTGATCAGAAATACTCGATGTTCAACGCCCGTAGTGAGACATTGGCCAGCAGCCGGGCTTTTCGCAGCCCCTTCGCCCGTCAGCGTGGGATCGTGCCAATGAGCAGTTTTATTGAATGGCGTGTGGAAGACGGCGTTAAGCAGCCGTGGCTTATCAGTACCGAAGATCAGGCACTGGCTGCCGCTGCACTTTGGGATGTCTGGGATGGAGCTGATGGGCCGCTGCTCTCCTTTACTATTGTGACGACTGCTGCAGTGTCTGCGTTCCAGCCCTGGCATAAGCGCATGCCGGTGCTGTTGGATGTGACAGAGCGCGAGCGCTGGATGGACAATAGCGAGCGCATTGATGCGCAAGACACGTTGTTTAGGCCAGAGCTGAAGGCGCCGTTGCACCTGGTGCGGCTGGATCGAGCGGTCAGTAACGCGCGCAACAAAGAGACGCAGTTGCTGAGCGGGGTGGGTGCCACTGTACGGCTGTTCTCCTGAGTATGGTTCAGGTAGCTGTGCTCCGGCTAATAATTCGGTTCAGACACGGTAAATTAGCCCCTCTGCGCATTCCTGCGCTGGTCTAGCTGGTGGACAATATCAGCCGTTATACAACCTCAATTCCAATTCTGACTAATTGACAGGGTGCGACTATGGGAACTTTTGCAATGACCGGCGGCGCCACAGGTATCGGCGCTGAACTGAAGAGACAGCTTCTGGAAGCAGGTCATGAGGTGATTTCGGTCGACATCAAGGAGGGCGACATTATTGCTGACCTGTCGACTGAGCAAGGTAGGCAGGTCGCCGTGGACGGTGTGCGAGAACGCGCGCCGGATGGTCTGGACGGCTTTATTCCCTGTGCTGGTTTGCCGCCTGTGGCAAAGCCGCTGTCCCTGATTGCCAAGGTGAACTATTTTGCCGTCATAGCGACGGTCGAGGGCTTGCGTGACCTAGTGGCCAAGAAGAATGGCTCAGTGCTGTTGGTGTCATCCAATTCTGCGCCTATGGTGCCCGCAGATGATAAATTCGTGGAGCTTTGCCTGTCTGGTGACGAGGCTGCGGCCTGTGCTGAGATCGACCAGCGTGATGGTCACACGGCCTACGCCGGAAGCAAACGGGCTATCACAATATGGATGCGTCGCAATGTAGTGGCCTATGCCAAAGACGGTATTCGCATGAATGCTGTGGCGCCGGGGATTACCATTACACCGCTGACCGAGCAGGTTATGGCCGACGAAGAGTTTGGCGATAGCATTAAGCAATTCGGCGAGATGGTGCCCCTGGGTACGGCTCAGCCGGTGCAGATAGCTAACGTAATGCGTTTTTTGTTGAGTGAAGAAGCCAATTTTGTGTGCGGCTCGGTATTTTTTGTCGATGGCGGCTCAGACGCCATGCTGCGCACCGAAGACTTCTAAATTACGCGCGGGTTCTTCTCGGGGCATTGTCGTTACTCGGTTGCGCTCTGCTTCTTATAAGGTCTTATAAGCGCTTGAGGCTGCTCCTCCAGGGTTTCCGCAAGAGACTGCAGTGAGCGCGCCGCGCGGGTAATGTCCGAGAGTGGTTTAGCAAGTTTGTAGAGGCTGCCTGAGTCACCCGATACGCGCGCAAATGTTATGCGCAAATGTTATGTGCTATTGGAACGGATTAGGAGGCAGGTCTTCGACCAGGCCGTCGCGGGCCTGGTCGTAAATCGCGCTAACCGGCGTGAGATTATCCGCTTCCCGTCTGCGGGAAATCAGGGTGATCGGAAACAGGTAGTTGTCTGTTTCACGATAGCGCAGTGCTCGGCTGCGGCCGTGCTTGTCGATGTACACGACCCAGTCCAGATGTAGTTCTTTCGCTAACAGATCGCCCATCACCACACCCATGGCCTGCAGCTCCAGGGTTTGATCCTGTCGCACGTGACGCCGGTCCAGGAGAGCCTGGAGGATAGCGAGGTCGGTCTCCCTCTGGCCATTGAATTGGCGTCCCAGATGCCTGGCGGCGAGCGCCTTGAGTGAGACGCGTTGTTGTTCCATGTATTGCCGGTCGACGCTGGATAAGTCCTCAATCGTCAGTGTCAGCAGCTGGGCGCTGCTGGAGCACGCCAGCAGCATTAAAATTACAGTACCTAAAAATCGCATTGAATTTGCTCCCCCTGGCCAGTGATTATGGCGTATTCCCTGCCGCTGATACTAGCTCACCGGTTGTCTTCCTGTCCCCGGCATGGATAATGGCGGACTTCCCCCGGGTAAGTGATCGCCCGGACATCTACAAAACCCGTTATCGAGGTGGAGTCCGCGCGATGATTACCGGCAGTATTGTGGCCCTCGTCACCCCTATGCATGATGATGGCAGTGTCGACTGGGACGCCCTTGAGCGTCTCGTTGAAATGCATGTCGACGCTGGAACTTCCGCTATCGGTGCGGTGGGTACAACAGGTGAAAGTGCGACCCTTAGTGCCCTGGAGGATTGTGAAGTCATTGATTTTTGTGTCCGTCGCAGCAATGGACGGATACCGATTGTCGCAGGCACGGGTTCAAACTCTACGCGCGAGTCCATCGAACTCACGCAGGCCGCTGCACGGGTGGGTGCCGATGCCGCATTGCTGGTGACGCCCTATTACAATCGCCCGACCCAACATGGCCTGGTCGAACATTTCCGTGCCATTGCTGAAGCTGTTGCTATTCCGCAGATCCTCTACAACGTGCCCGGCCGGACTGCCTGTGATATGAGTAACGACACGGTGCTGGAGCTTGCCCAGCTACCTAATGTGGTCGGGTTGAAGGACGCTACCGGAGACCTGGAGCGAGCTCGGGACATGCTGGCCCGCTGTGCCGATGATTTTGCGCTGTACTCCGGCGACGACGCGACTGCGATGGAGCTGATGCTGGCGGGGGGCAAAGGTAGTATTTCCGTGACTGCCAATGCGGCTCCAGCCAAGATTGCGGAACTCTGTCGACATGCCGTGGCGGGTGATCGCGCTGCTGCCAGCGCCATCGACCAGCAACTTGCGTTGCTCAACGAGGCATTGTTCCTCGAGGCAAATCCTATTCCGGTGAAATGGGCACTGCACCATCAGGGGTTGATTGGGGCAGGGATTCGATTGCCGCTAACACTGTTATCCGAACAATACAGGGACCAAGTGGTCGCTGCACTGGACGCTGCTGCGACATGACGTATACAAATTTTTTGCGCAGCATTGCCTGCCTGCTGCTGGTGGTATTTACCGCAGGGTGCGGTTCCCTGTTTAGTGATGAGGGCATGTTCCGCGATCGAGCGGAGGACTATAAGGAAGCGCCAGAGCCGCCGGTTATAGAGGTTCCCCAGGGCAAGAATAAAGACGCGCTGCGGGAAATTTACGTGATCCCGGAAGTGCAGGACAAGCTGCTGCTCGCAGGAGAGTTCGAAGTACCCAGGCCCGCCTCCCTTGTGAGCGGTAACAGTGCCGAAGTGGTCAGAATCCAGAAACTGGGCGAGCAAAGCTGGGCGCTGGTGGGCGTGCCGCCCGGTCAGGTTTGGCCGCAAGTGCGCAGTTTTCTTGCCGCGTCTAACATGCAGGTGGCCAGGGTCGATGCACGGTCCGGCATTATCGAAACAGCGTGGCTGACGCTTGAGGGTCAGACACTGCCCAGTCGCTTCCGGTTCCGCATGGATCAGGGTGTACAGCGTGGTACCAGCGAACTGCATGTGCTGCAAATGAACCGTCGCACGCAGGACGATGCGTGGCCAGCTGCTAACTCCGATGATCCTGAGCAGGCTGTCGATATGTTGCGCGTGGTGTCTCAATATCTGGCTGACAGTGCCGAGACGGCACCGGTCTCGATGATAGCCGAGCAGGGCATCGAGGCGTCCGGCAAGATATCGCTGCAGGAAACCCCCGAAGGTCAGACCTACATTCGATTGGTATTGCCCTATGATCGTGCCTGGGCCTCGCTTGGCAAGGCGCTGGAAGATTCTACGTTCGAGGTGGTCGATAAAGACCGCAGCGAGGGCGTTTACTACGCCCGCTTCCTCGGTCCCGAGGATGATGAGAGCGGCTTTTTCGATTGGCTCTGGGACGATGAATCCGCTGAGCCGGGCATGGGGCAGATGTTTAATGTCTCCATGCAGGCTGGAGAGCCGGGTGCGGTAAGAATCAGCCTGGAGCCCGAGGACGAGGCGCTGCCTTTCGGCAAGCGCGAAGCGCAGAGTATGCTTACTCTTATCAAAGGTAATATCGACTGATGTCCGGAATCGCAGTCTGTGCAATTCGCCTCACTCGGATCGGGTAGTAAGGGCAACGCTACCCTGGTTCGCGCCGGGGATACCCTGGTCATGATTGACTGCGGTTTCTCCATGCGCGAAACCGGGCGTCGTATGGCGCAGCTGGGTGTTTCGCCCGAGCAGCTGAGCGCCATCCTCGTTACGCATGAGCACACGGACCATTCCAGTGGCGTTGCCGCCCTGTCGCGCAAGTTCGCCATTCCTGTTTATTTGACTCACGGAACGCACAGTACCGGCCGTTGCGATGGCTGCCATCAGGTGGAGCGATTCAATTGCGAGGATCAGTTCACCATTGGCAGTCTGGCGGTGCAGGCAGTAGCCGTGCCGCACGACGCGGCGGAGCCATGCCAGTACACGCTTGCGTGGCAAGGGCGTCGCCTGGGCGTACTGACTGACTTGGGCAGTGTAACGCCCCATGTGCTGGAGCGCTTTAGCGATTGTCATGGTCTGCTGATTGAATTTAATCATGACCTGCCCATGCTGATGGCGGGGCCCTATCCTGCGCATCTGAAACGGCGGGTTGCCGGAGACTGGGGGCATTTGAACAATCATCAATCGGCGTCACTGCTTGAGTCGCTGGATCATGCCGCACTGAAACACATTGTTGTGGCGCATATCAGCGAGAAGAATAATTCGCAGGCACGCGCTGAAGAGGCTTTACTCGCCGCCCTGGGGTCTTTGGATAGGGTAGTGTTCGCAGCGCAGCGCAGTGGTTTTGACTGGCTGGATGTCTCATAGGCGTGACAGTGCACGCTCTATCCTGGAGATATTGTCAGATTGTACAGTTCGTTTCCGGCTCCCAGTGGATGATCCCTGATCGCTCAGAGGGCTGAGATGTTCGCGCCCAGGGATCATCCACTGGCAGCCTCGCATCGTGCATTGGCGAGAATATCGAGCAAGCATGTGTTGTGTCGAACGGCTGAAATCGCACCTCATAAGGGACATTCGCAAAATACTGATCGGCTGCTTTGAGGGGCTGCTTTGTGCCAGATATAGTCCTTCCGTTCTATTTTATTGATACCCCATTTTTTCCGCCTACATTACACTGACCGGATCGGGAGGCCACTTATGACAATTAACCGAAGACAATTCCTGCTAGCTACTGCCGCCACATCTGCCGTTGGCGGTCTGGCTGGCTGTAGTGGTCAAGAAAATGTGGTTATCGACTCCAATCTGCCGTTGAGCCCCTACGGGGCGAAATCCACCGCCGAAGAAGTCACTCAGGGGATGGACCTCAGCGGTCAAACTGCCCTCGTAACAGGCTGCAATTCCGGTATTGGCTACGAGACCATGCGTGTGCTGGCATTGCGCGGTGCCCATGTATTCGGCACCGGGCGCACTCTGGAAAAAGCGCAGAAAGCTTGCGCCAGTATCACGGGAAATACCACACCACTCGCCCTGGAGTTATCTGATTTTGCTTCCTGTGTCCGCTGCGCCGAACAGCTTAAGGAGCTGACCGATACCCTGGATATTCTCATTCCCAATGCGGGCATTGGAATGATGACTGACTTCGAGCTGGTGAATGGCATCGAGAAAATCTGGACGGTAAATTACCTCGGCCACGTAGTCCTTACAATGAACCTGTTACCCTCGATTCAGTCCGCCACTGGTGGCCGTATCGTCCACGTGGGCAGCGCGGCGAGCTACACTTTGGTCCCGGAGGGCGGTATAGATTTTGACAACCTGCGCGGTGAAGGGGATTTCAGCAGATTCAATGCCTATGGACGCTCCAAGTTGGCCAACGCCTTGTTTTCCCTGCAGCTCTCCAGAATGCTCGACCCGATCAAGACCACTTCCAATGTCATCCACCCCGGCCTGGTAAAAACCAACATAGGGCGCAACGCTCACGGCCTTGTCGGCTTTGCCTACAAGAGCATCCCTGCGCTATTGCCGAGGAAGAATCTTGCCGAAGGGGCCGCCACCCAAGTCTACGTGGCAACCAGCCCGCAGCTCAAAACTGTTAGTGGCGCCTACTTCGAGGACTGCAACCCGGTGCAAATTACCGAGCCTAACCATGTGTTTGATACGGCGCTAGCAACGCAATTGTGGGCGCACACACAGAACGTGTTGGAAGGCTACGTTTAGCGTATTTGGAGCATCTGGTTCCTGAAGAGAACAGGGGTAATGACGCCTACTACACCCAGTATCGGTAAACAGCCCTGCACTTGATCGCTAGTCATTATCGTTTTCTCCGCTTCGCTATTTTTTATCCCGTATAACAAAGTTTGGACGGCGCTTGCACCTCAAAGCTGCCACTTTCGGACAGCGAATTTCCTGCTCCACTCTGAAAACGCACTCATCCTGAAATCGCGATAGTGTTCGGCCCTGACCAGGTGTGGTCCCCAAGCGCCTTATCTGCTCGCCGCTAGAACATGCAACGTGCGGTTGCATCAA
>JBLFXU010000095.1:0-9287 GCA_047609575.1 Bacteroidia bacterium
AACGAATGGCGGCCTCACGAAAAATGCGCCCGAGCGTCAGCCCTGGCAATGCTCGAGGATGTCGGTGTCCGGTACTTTGATCTTCTGCCTACTATGAATGTCGCGCTGGACGAAGGCATTGCCATCGAGGAAGAGCCGGGGGGTTGGTGGCACCCAATGAAATAATATCCGAAAAATTCGCGGAAACTCTCTATCGAGAGGGTCTTTTGTAAGGTTCCTTCTTAGGCGAGGCTGTGTGAAAACGCGCAGACCGATAATAAGGAATTGCCAATAGTCATCAATGTCGCGCATGAGAGTCGTTCCAAATGGGAATATTCCCCACAAAATTACTAAGCAGGTAGCTCTCCTCACAATCGCAAAGTCAGTGGTGGCGTTTTCGCACAGCCTCAGGCGAAAGCGGTCGTCCGCATTTGCTTACTCTTGTCAGTGTTGGCGGTAGATTTTAGGCAGTCTTATTGAAGTTTGGGGCAACTATATTCTCCCCACGCGCTAGAGCTCGCAGGGTGTCCAGATAATCAGCCCATGTCTGTATCATCAATAGTATTACTAGGATGCAATCGGACGTTCAGGCACAAAAAACCCAGCATTTGCTGGGCTTCAGGGACGTTATGAAATTTCTTCAAACGTCAATATGGTGCCGAAGGCGGGACTTGAACCCGCACGAGCATAGCTCACCACCCCCTCAAGATGGCGTGTCTACCAATTCCACCACTTCGGCAATAAAACGTTATTACTGATCCAGGCTGGGGAGATCTCCCTCGCCAGTCCCGATCGCTGCGGGAAACTCTTCCTGCATAATAGGCAGCTCGTCGTCCAGCACGGGCAGCTCTTCCAGCTCAGGCAGTAAAGCCTGGGATTCCTCAAATGCAGCTGGAAGTTCCAAGCCTAACTCATCGATCTCAACAGAGCGCTGATTAGCCATCAGCGCCAAGCCAAAGCTGGTGGCAAAAAACAAGGTGACCAACCAGCCAGTGGCTCGAGTCAATACATTGCCACTGCCATCACTGCCAAACAGTGTCTGCGAACCGCCTGCACCGAAGGAGGCTCCCATGTCTGCGCCTTTCCCTTGCTGCAGCATAATCAGGCCAATAATGACCAATGCAACAATCAGGTGCGCTACCAATATAATTTGTTCCATAAAACCCAGTCCCTCCAAGGGACACGCTCAATCCAGCGTTACGCGACTGCCGCGTCAACGATAACTAAAAAGTCTTCCGCCACCAGGGCGGCCCCCCCTACCAGGGCTCCATCAATGTCCTGGCCGGCAAATAACTGCGCCGCATTATCGGCTTTTACACTGCCCCCGTAGAGCAGTCGAATCGTCTCGCTATCAATACCTGCAACGCTGTCCAATTGACCGCGAATGTAAGCATGCATTTCCTGTGCCTGTGCTGGCGTTGCAGTCAGTCCAGTTCCAATTGCCCAGACCGGCTCGTAAGCCACAACCAAACCGGCAACCTTGTCGAATGCTGCCAGCGCACCGCGCAATTGATCGGCCACGACAGATTCAGCGCGGCCGTCTTCTCGCTCCTCCCTTGTCTCACCGACACACAGGATGGGGTGCAGGCCCGCCTCCAGTGCAGCTGCAATCTTGGCTGCAACCAGCGCATCTGACTCTTTGTGGTACTGACGCCGTTCCGAGTGTCCCAGAATGACCCACCGACAACCCGCATCGGCCAACATCTCTGCAGCCACCTCTCCGGTATAGGCTCCGGACTGCTTATCGCTGCAATCCTGCGCACCCACCGCTATCGCGGAACCAGAGCAAAGCTCGAGAGCTTGATGGATATGTAGGAATGCAGGACAAACCGCCACTTCCACCGAAGATGGCAGGGTCGCACCCACAAGGCCGCCTAGCAATTCACCGACTTTGTCCCCAGAGCCATGCATTTTCCAGTTACCGACAACCAAGGGTTGACGCATCACGCTCTCCAGGTCAAAAAAGCGGCGGCAATCTTAACCAAGATACCGCCACGTTACAAGATAAGGGCCAGTTTGGTAGTGGCTCAGATTGAAATCAATAACCCGTACTGAGGAGTACGAAAGCTAGCGTGTCAACGGGGGCCTCTGGCGACAGGAGAGCGTACCCCTCTCGGATATCCGGGTGCGTCGCCAGTCGAGCCTGTACAGGGATGTACGCTTTTTGGTGCGGCAGGCACCCCCGGTCCCCGATGACACGCTAGCTCTCGTAATCCGTGCCGCGTAAATATTTTCAAACTGAGCCACTACTGCCAGTTTGCCCATTTGAGATGGAACGATCAGGACAGCGCATTCTCAACCTGTTTGGCAAGACCGGCGCAAAGGGCCTCAACTTGCCCGATGCTCTCCCCTTCTACCATGACACGCACCTTGGGTTCTGTACCGGAGGGACGCAAAAGCACCCTGCCCCGGTCGCCCAACTCCTCCTCAACCTGCTGCACGGCAGCATGCACCTGTGGATAGTCGTCGAGATTGACTTTGCCGCTGACCTTCACGTTTATCATGGTTTGTGGATACATACTGATCCCGGCCCGCAGAGCGGACAAATTACCGCCCGCGGCCTGCAGGGCAATCAATACCTGCAGAGAGGCAACAATACCGTCGCCGGTAGTGGTTACGTCCGAACAGATAATATGCCCGGACGACTCACCGCCTAGCAACCAGCCATTAGCTTCCATCAGCTCTTTTACGTGCCGGTCTCCCACCTTGGCCCGGGCAAACTGCAGCCCCGCCTCTTTCAGCGCAACTTCCAGTCCAAGATTGGACATTAGTGTCCCCACCACACCAGCATCACTCTTGCCGGTCGCCAGGCGGTACATGGCAATGATGTAAACCAGTTCATCGCCATCAATGACATCACCCTCCCCATCTACCATCAACACACGGTCACCGTCGCCATCATAGGCGATGCCGATATGGGCTTTCTCCGCGCGCACCAGCTCTGACAAAGCCGTCAGATCGGTGGAGCCCACGCCTTCGTTAATATTAAATCCGTCGGGCTCCACGCCGATGGTAATAATATCGGCGCCCAACTCAGACAGTACGTTAGGTGCTATGTGATAGGTTGCGCCGTGGGCGCAGTCCACCGCAATACGCAGACCCCTCAGGCTAAAGCCCTCGGGCACGGTCGATTTGCAAAACTCTGTATAGCGCCCGGCAGCATCTTCTATCCGAACCACCTTGCCGATCTGTCTGGAGGGCACAGTGGTGATTTCCTTTTCGAGTTCGGCCTCAATGGCATGCTCAATGGCGTCGGGCAGCTTGGCGCCGTCCGCGCCGAAGAACTTTATGCCGTTGTCGTAGAAGGGGTTGTGTGACGCACTAATAACAATACCTGCATCGGCATTCTGCTTACGTGTCATCAAGGCGACGGCAGGTGTCGGCATGGGCCCGAGCAGCTTCACATTAACGCCAGCGGCCACAAGACCCGCCTCCAGGGCAGACTCAAACATATACCCGGACACTCGCGTGTCTTTGCCTATAATAACGAGACAGGGGCCGTCACCGACACACTCGCGGGCGAACACACGACCGCTTGCCCAGCCAAGCTTAAGCATGAAATCGGGTGTGATTGGGGATTGTCCCACCTCACCGCGTATACCATCTGTTCCAAAATACCGCTTAGTCATCTGCTTTTATATCCTGCAACGCCATCCACATAGCCAGTGCATCAACTGTCGCACGCACATCATGCGTCCGAACAATCGCAGCACCCCGCTCTACCGCCAAGACTGCAAGAGCCAGGCCAGCCGGGAGACGTTCATTCACCTCCCGACCCAACAGTCTGCCAATCATGGATTTTCTCGACAGACCTACCAGCAAAGGTTGCCCCAATTGCGCCAGGTCCGTAAGCCCCGCCAGTAGTTGCATATTGTGCGTGACGGTCTTACCAAATCCAAAGCCAGGATCCAGAAGTATGCGCTGAGATGTGATGCCGTTCTCAACACAGGCCGCTCGACGGCCCAAAAGATAGTCTGCCACCTCCTGCACCACCGAGGTATAGCGGGGCGCATCCTGCATATGATCAGGCTGGCCCTGCATGTGCATTAGGCATACCGGTAGGCCTGTGGCGGCCGCAGCGGCCATAGCGCCTTCTCTGCCCAGGGCCCGCACATCGTTCAATAGTCCGGCGCCAAGCTGCGCAGCTTCTGTCATTACAGCGGGCGTACTCGTATCCACACAGATGACCACATCCAGCTCTAACGCAATACGCTCCACCAGTGGCAGTACGCGGTCCAGCTCCTGTGCTGCAGCAACAGGAACAGCACCTGGGCGGGTGGATTCCCCGCCGATATCCAGTATGGCGGCGCCTTCGTCAACCATTTGCCGCGCACGCGCAAACGCAAGGTCCAGATTGAGGGTATCGCCTACATATAGCGTACCGCCATCGGAAAAAGAATCAGGAGTAGTGTTGATCACCCCCATGACAAGGGGGCGGGACAGGTCGAGGAAACGGCCGGCGCAGTCCAGGACTGGGCCAGCCGCCTGAGCAGGCTGGGTCAAGGCTGGAGCCGGGTTCAGTGCTCCCCCGCGGGACCACCGATAGGGCTCGATCCCTTGGGTTCTGATTCGCCGTCGGGGGACGAGGCATCGCCGCCGGATGCAGCATCACTACTGCTGTCATCCCAATCGCTGGGTGCCTTGGGCGCACGTCCAGACATAATGTCTTCGATCTGGTCCGCATCAATCGTCTCATACAACATGAGGGCATCAGCCATCGCGTGCAATTTGTCGAGATTCTCCTCCAACAATTGCTGGGAAGTGGCATAACACTCATCGACGATGTTGCGCACTTCGGTGTCGATCTGCGTCGCGGTTTCATTCGACATTGCCTGGCGATGCTGGCCCGCACTGCGACCCAGGAAGACCTCTTCCTCGCCTTCGTCGTACATCAGCGGGCCCATCTTCTCCGACAAACCCCACTGGGTCACCATCTTGCGCGCGATTTCGGTGGCGCGCTTAATATCATTGGAAGCGCCGGTGGTAATTCCATCCTTGCCCAGGGTCATTTCCTCGGCAATCCGACCGCCGAACAGGCTGCAAATCTGGCTGATGATGTAACGGCGACTATGGCTGTAGCGATCTTCTTCAGGCAAAAACATCGTCACACCCAAAGCTCGACCCCGGGGAATGATGCTGACCTTGTAAACCGGGTCATGCTCAGGCACCAGTCGGCCGACGATCGCATGCCCTGCCTCGTGGTAAGCGGTATTGCGCTTCTCGTCCTCGGACATCACCATCGATTTGCGCTCAGCGCCCATCATGATTTTGTCTTTGGCCAGTTCAAACTGCGCCATACCAACCGTGCGTACGTTTGCTCTAGCCGCAAATAATGCTGATTCGTTTACGAGGTTGGCAAGATCTGCGCCGGAAAATCCTGGCGTTCCACGGGCAATTTTCGAGGCATCTACATCTTCCGACAATGGCACCTTGCGCATGTGGACCTTGAGTATTTGCTCTCTACCGCGAATATCCGGCAGCCCGACCACGACCTGACGGTCGAAACGACCTGGACGCAATAGCGCAGGATCGAGCACATCTGGACGGTTCGTCGCGGCAACCACAATCACGCCATCGTTAACTTCAAAACCATCCATTTCTACCAGCAGCTGGTTCAGCGTCTGTTCACGCTCATCGTGACCACCACCAAGACCGGCTCCACGATGCCGACCTACCGCGTCGATCTCATCAATAAAGATAATGCAGGGCGATTGCTTCTTGGCCTGCTCAAAC
Organism: Bacteroidia bacterium; assembly: GCA_047609575.1. Lineage (GTDB taxonomy): Bacteria > Pseudomonadota > Gammaproteobacteria > Pseudomonadales > Halieaceae > Marimicrobium. Next base: position 5,713 of record JBLFXU010000095.1, read on the forward strand.
ATGTCCCGCACACGCGAGGCACCAACACCAACAAACATTTCAACAAAGTCGGAGCCGGATATAGAGAAGAATGGCACTTTGGCTTCACCGGCAATGGCTTTGGCCAGTAATGTTTTACCTGTACCGGGCTGGCCTACCATCAGCACGCCGCGGGGAATTCTACCGCCAAGCTTCTGGAAACGGCCAGGATCACGCAGGAACTCTACCAGTTCCTGTACGTCTTGCTTGGCTTCATCGACACCTGCAACATCGGCAAAAGTCGTGGTGATCTGGTCCTCGCCCAACAGGCGAGCCTTGCTCTTGCCAAAGCTCATGGGGCCACCGCGCCCGCCGCCACCGCCTTGCATCTGGCGCATGAAAAACATGAACACGGCAATAATAATCAGGATGGGAAAACTAGCGACCAGCAACTGCGTCCAAACGCTAGCCTCCTCTGGCTTGCGGCCAATGACTTCCACATTGTGCTCAAGCAGGTCATCAATAAGCTTGGGATCCTCGACCATCGGACGAATAGTCTCAAAAAGTGAGCCGTCCTTGCGCTCACCGGTGATGGTTAGACCAGCCACCACAACCTTGCGCACCTGATCACTCTGGATCTCCGCAATGAATTCGGAATACACCAGTTCATCGGTGGCGGGTTTCATATTGAAGTTGTTGAACACCGACAACAAGACCGCGGCGATCACCAGCCAAAGCAATAAATTCTTTACCATATCGTTCAACGCCGTTACCTCGTCGAGAATTTGTACAGCCCCACTGTCAATTGATCAGGGGGGGGTTACCTATAATTGGTGGGGATAATACGTCAACCCCGGTGAAATGGATTATAGCCGAATCCGGCATACCAGATGGGAAATGTACGAGTAAAAACCGTGACCCAGGTTCGAATTCAACCAAGAGTCAAGATTCCAGCCGTCAATGTACTATAACTGGGGGCTCTGCTCCATAATTCAAGGCCCTGTTCACTTGCCCCCAAAGCCCTTCGCAACGAGGTAAACCTCCCGTGAGCGGGGCCTTGAGGCCTTCGGTTTGCGAGTCAGGACCGTATCGAACGATGACCTGGTATCGCGCATAAACTCGTCAAAGCCCTCCCCGTGAAAAATCTTGGTGACAAAGTCGCCACCTGGCGCCAAAACCCGCCTTGAAAGGTCCAGGGCCAGCTCCACCAGATACATAGACCGCGGTTGGTCCACCGCGTTCATCCCGCTCAGATTGGGGGCCATATCGGAGATCACAACATCGGCTCGTTGATCGCCCAGACTCGCCAGCAGTGCGTCGACTGCGGCATCCTCAGTAAAATCACCCAATATGAATTCCACCCCCGCCAGGCTGTCCATGGGTAGGATATCTGAAGCGATAACCCTGCCTTTGTGCCCCACAGCCTGCACCGCCACCTGAGACCAGCCTCCCGGGGCAGATCCCAGGTCTAACACCGTCATGCCCGGCCTGATCAGCCGATCCCTTTCCTGGATTTCCAGCAATTTGTAACAGGCCCGCGAGCGATATCCCTCGCGCTTCGCCTGCTGCACATAGTGATCGTCCCGGTGTTCCTTGAGCCAGGCTTTACTGGATGAGCGCTTCTTGGCCACGTGACCGCTGTCCTCGCTGTGGGTGGAATGTAGTTTGTACCGCCGGGCGGCTTGTGTAGAATGGCCGCCCCCCGAATGGGACAACATACTACCGTGGAACGAGCATGAGCAAGAGAGGGAATTGGGACAAGAAGCAGCTACGCGCGATCGGGCATAAATTAAAGCCGGTGGTGACCGTAAGCGGTAATGGTCTCAGCGAAGGCGTACTGGCCGAATTGGACAGGGCGCTGGAGCAACACGAACTGATCAAAATTAAACTGGCCGTGGGTGACCGCGACGCCAGGGCTGCCGTCAGCAATGAACTGTGCACTCGTACTGGTGCAGATCTCGTGCAAAGCATCGGCAATGTCGTTCTTATCATGCGTCGCGCCGCCAAACCAGACCCGAAACTGTCCAACCTCATCCGAGTAGTCTAGCGACGGTACTAGACAAGACCTGACCCTTTCCCCGTAGCGACGCACAAAAAAGCGTACCAAAGCGGTGCGCGACCACAGACAGTCCACAACTGTCCATGTGAGAGAACAAGCGTAGGCAGACGAGATGAGGACAGGCCTCGCGGCGAATACCTCAGCACTTTGAGCAAGCGAGGCCTGTCCTCATCTCGTCTGCCGAATAATCCAAAAACAACCTCAGAACAACAGCGACCGAGCACCCCCCTGCCAAAGTGATCTCCCAGCACGCTTTTCACCCTCACGGTGATTTCGCTATGATGGAGCCATCTGGGGTAATGGAGGTCTGCTAAAATGGGTACTGTTGTTGAATTTCCGGCACAGGGCGCAAGAGGAATCGCCTACCTCGAAACTCAACTACGACAGCTGCTGAGCGCAAAAGGGGCCGATGAAAAGCTGCTTGAGTTCGCGGTGGAACAACTGCTCACTAGTTACAATCACCTGCGGGAATCGGAGCGCTACAGTTTCTCCGTTCGTTTTCCAGATACATTGACCGAGTCGCAGCAGCAAAACCTACAGGACGAAATCAACAGCGGTCTTGAGGGTATTCGTGCGAAAAACCACACGCTATTACTCGAACTCACCGCACAGCTGTTACTCACAAGGATTCAGCTGTTTCAGCAGCAACGTCCAGACTAGTACTGAGCTGCCATTGGTGATCGTGACTTCATAGCTATTCATGCGCTGCGCAAAGACGCTTGAGCAGACAAATACTAGTGCCAGGGTAAGAATTGAACGTGACTTGAACATAGGCCCTCCGGGGGGATTAAAGTAGAATTCACTCCAAGTTCGTCCCGGGAAGGAAAAAGGTTACACCGTCGCCAACTTCATTTTCACGCGAAGATCAGACCCGACACGTTGTATACCAGCAGAGCTGCAACGTAGGCAAAGGCAAAATAGGCAACAAACATTTTTATTGGCAGGGAGCGGGACTCACTCTCTTTGGCCAGTATCGCCAACGTCGACACACACTGCAGGGCAATTGCGAAGAACACCAGCAGCGCCAGCCCTGAGCCAATGGCCATTCCGCTGGCCTGGATGTGATCCACCAGCGGCACAATATTGTCATCCGCACCCTCAATGCCAAAAATTGTACCCAGCGTACCGACGAATACCTCCCGCGCAGCGAAGGAGGTGACAATAGCAACGCCATAACGCCAGTCCAGTCCTAGCGGCGTAAACACAGGCTCTACCACCTTGCCTATCTGACCCAGCCAGGATTGCCCAAGGTCCGCACCGTAGTTGGGGAAATAACCCAGCACCCAGATAACCACGGTGACTGTAAAAATAATCTTGCCTGCCTTGGTGACAAAGTGTTTGGCACGGTTCCAACTGTTACGCAAAATCGGTTTCAGACCCGGCATACGATAGGGCGGTAATTCCAGCACAAAGGGCAAATCGGTGTAGTGGTCTTTGCTGGTGCGCGACACAATGCCGGTAACCAATAGCCCGCACAGCATGCCAAAAAAATACACCCCGAACATGGCCAGGCCCTGCCAACCAAAGATCCCGCCAAATGCAGTGGTGGAAGGGATAA
>JBLFXU010000096.1:0-9202 GCA_047609575.1 Bacteroidia bacterium
TTTACTTTTGGTTGGGGCCTGGAGGGCGCGGCGTGGGCGTCTGTGGTTGCACGTTTTGCGGTGTTGTTTTTTGCCTGGTACGCCCTGTCTGGTGTTCACAATCTACCGTGTAAAATTACATGCGCGCAGTTCTTTATTGATATTCGACCCCTGCTGGTTATCGCGGCACCGGCCGTGTTGACTAATCTGGCCACGCCGCTGGGCAATGGCTTTGTGTTGCGTACCATGGCGCAGTTTGGCGACAGCGCCGTGGCGGGTGCGGCCATTATGGGGCGCATAACGCCAGTGGCCTTTGCCGCGATTTTTGCGATGTCTGGCGCGGTGGGGCCGATTGTGGGTCAGAATGCGGGCGCTGGTCTGTACACGCGTGTCCGCTCGACACTGAATAATGCCCTGGCTTTTGTCGTCGTCTATGTGCTGCTGGTGTGGTTGCTGTTGTGGCTCACGGCCGGATTTATCGTGGATGCCTTCTCCGCCAGTGATCAAGCAGCAGAGCTGATCTATTTTTACACGGCGTTTTTGGCAGGTACCTTTGTGTTTAACGGCACCCTGTTTATGGCTAATGCCAGCTTTAATAACCTGCGCCACCCGCATTGGGCGACCGGCTTCAATTTTGGCAGGACGGTGTTCGGAACGATACCGGCCGTGTATTTTGGCGCCCAGTGGTTCGGGCCCAAGGGTGTGATGGCAGGTGAGGCTGTGGGTTCTATTCTATTCGGCATCTGCGCCTTGATCGGTGCGTTTGCGTTGCTGCGACGTCTTGAAAAGGAGCACCGCCAGTTCGATCCGGGGCCGCTATCCAGTACTGAGGTGGCGGGACTTGAGGCCGGCAGGGAAGGGCCAGTTTAAAGGAGCTCCAGATAGGATTGATGCTCAAGCAGAGTGACGCGCTTACGAAACTCTGCAATCTCCTGTTCTTTGGTCAGGGTGTAGATGCGCTGTAGTTCCTGTCCCAGGCTGTTGCGGATGAAATCGGATTCGCTGAATAATTGCACGGCCTCAGGCATGTAGCCCGGAAGTGCATTTACTACCTGCGAGTAGCCATCACCTTTGATGGGATCGCCAGGCGAAATATTCTGCTCAATGCCATCCAGTACGGCCGACAACAGCACGGCAAACAAGAGGTAGGGGTTGGCATCAGAACCTGCGACCCGGTGTTCCAGGCGTCGCGCGACTGTGCTGCCGGCCGGCACACGCACGGCAACTGTGCGGTTTTCGTAGCCCCAGCTCGGAAAAGTCGGCGCATGGCGGCCCGGTTGAAAGCGGCGGTAGCCGTTGTAACTGGGCGCGAATATCGCAACGCTGTCTGCCATATTGAACAGGCAGCCGCCGATCGCGTTTTGCAGCAAAGGCGAACCTTTTTCCGAGCCATCATCGAAAATATTGCTGCCATTTTCATCCAGCACACTGCAGTGGACATGCATACCGTTGCCCGCTTCATCTTCGAACGGCTTGGGCATAAAGCTGGCGATCAGGTCATGCTTTGCGGCCACACCCTTGATGAGGCGTTTCATCATCACGATCTGCTTTGCTGCGAGCACTGGATTGTCCACGTGCTGCATGTTGATCTCGTACTGGGAGGGGGCTGATTCCTTGACCACGCCGTCGAAAGGCAGATCCTGTATCTCGCAGGACAGGCGCAGATCTTCCATCATGTCCTGGTGGTGGTTGAGTACATCCAGACCGTAGGTGTTGCCGCCAATTGGCGAGCCACCGACCGGGGTTGGACAAGTGTGCTGCGGGATACTGTTGTCCCAGCGCACAAGGCTAAATTCAAGTTCTGCTGCTACAACAGGCCTGAGTCCGGCTTCCTGAAAGCGGGCAACAACCTGCTTCAGCGTATGTCTAGGGTCGCCTAGGTAGGGGCTACCGTCCGCGTTGAACATGGAGAGCATGACCTGGCCGTGCTGGCCTCCTGCTGTCCAGGGGGTAGCTAAGAGCGAGCCCTCAACCGGACGACAAATACCATCGGCATCGCCGGATGCAAACACCAATTCCTCAACATCGCGACCCCAGATATCCAGGCTCAGGGCAGTTTTTGGGAGCTTTAGTTCGCCGTCGAAGATTTTACTGAGCTTATGACGGGGCACCCACTTTCCCCGCATTACTCCATTGCAGTCGGGGAGCAGCGCTTCTATGGTGGTGATTTCAGGGTGAGCCCGCAGGAACCAATCGGCTTCAAGCGACATGCATCTACCGTATGATGTGAGCTTAGCGCGCACTATCGTTCGTTAGGCGCACCTTCTCAATGCCCTAGTTGGGGCAGCGCAAAGACCTGTATCCATGCAGCTTGCGGGAGTTTCTGTGGTCGTTGGTTCCAAGCTTGGAATGGCGCCTCAAGGGGGCGCCATATAGATGCTTAAGGGGTCGTTACCACCCGCTTCGCCGAGGCAGGACATACTGTTCAGAAACAATGAGAACAGATCGGTCTGGGAGCTCACATCGAGCTTGCGATAGATGCTCTTACGGTGCCGTCGCACTGTCTCTACCGCAATTTCCAAACGTTCCGCGGAGATGTTAGTGCCATAGCCGCGCAACATCAGCTCAAGCACGTCCTTTTCCCTGGGTGACAGCATCGATTCACCGAAAGTGCGGAAGGCCAGATCAATCTGGTGGTCGATACCGGGTTGTATGAGGTTGGTGGCTGCAAAATCGTTGTGTTCAGAGTGGCTTTTGAGCAACTCCGAGACGGGCTCGGCCAGTAGATAGAGCATTTCGTATTCATCGTCCGTGAAAGGGCCGTTTTCCTTCAGGCGCATCATGCTCAGGTTAATGACGTTGCCTGCGTGCAACTTGGCAAGGTAAACGGCCTCATCACAGGTACCCGTATCGGCATAGTAGTTGTGGTAGTAGTCGGACTCATGCAGCTTACCCATGGTCACTCTCGACAGCCGATAGATCTTCGAGCGAGGTTGATGCATAGAGGTTTGGTAAAATGGGTCTTCCCGATAGGGTCCGTCGAGGTATTGATCGACCTGGCTGGCCAATTCGGCTTCGGGAATTTCGTGATACAGAATGCGTGGCGGCAAGTCCCGGTGATAGAGCCAGACCTGAGGGTACTGGATTTTTACCTGGCCATTCACAGCGGCGACCAAGGTGGGGAAGAAGTGGTCTGTTCCCAGCGCAGCAATAGCCTTGGAAATATCCTTATTCCATTTACTCAGTTGATTGATGTCTGTCATCGCGTCCGTATCACTAATGTAATTGCTTTTTTTCTTTATAGTGGGGAGCTGAGGCTGCGTTGTCAACGGCCGTGGTTTGCCGCGCGCGCAAACTTGAAAATGGCTTCGCCAGCCACCGCGTCGGTCTGTATCCAACTAAAAACCACTGTCATTTCAGTTAACTACAGCTTGGTCGACGCGTGTCTGCATTTCTTGCCGCTAACCAGGTGCTGTGTTCTACTGCCCGGTGGAGGTCCTGTCAGTCTTGATCAAAGCGCCCGTTAAAACTGCTTTTTACAATGAAGCGGTGCCCATGGAATTTACCCGGGCACTGTTGGCTCAGGCGCGTGCCTATAAGAAGGACATACCGGCCATTCTGCAAAAAGCACAGTTCCCCTTTGATCCACTACGCCAGGATGTGCAAACAGCTTTTGTCTCCAGGGAGCAGTATTCCCGATTGTGCCTGGCCCTCATTCAGGAATTGGGTGATGAGTCCGGAGGCGTCATGCCCGATGTGCGCACGCCCGTGGGTACTACACGCCTGATTGCCATCAGCATGATTAACAGTTCCACCCTCGCCGGCGCGATGCGCCGTGGTGTCGAATTCAACCGGGTGTGTCGCGTGCGCCAGGGCGCGGAAGTGGTGAATGAGCTCAATGTGGTCAACGATGGTAAGGACGCGGTACTCACCTACCTGTTTCAGGATGATGGGCCAGATGTGCAGCACAGTGTGTTGTGTAATCTCGCTATGTGGATGCGCTTTTGTGGCTGGTTAATTGGTCAGCATATCGACGTTATCAGCGCGGGCTGTGCTGGTCCCCAGCCAGAGTTTACAGCCGGTATCAGGCATTTTTTCCCCTGTCCGGTGGCCTACGAGCAGCCGGTTAATTCCGTGACTTTCAGTGCGCGTCATCTGGATGCGGAGTTGATGCGCAACGAGGTCGATCTGAATGAATTCCTCAAGCTCGCGCCTTACTATATGGTGATTGAGCCGCAGGCCAGCACCCTGAGTATTACCCATCGTATTCGGGAAATTCTGGGCGACGATTTCCGTCAGGAAATGCCCAGCTTTGAAGAGCTGACTGCGCTGCTGAATATGTCCGCACGCACCTTGCGCAGGCGGTTGGAAAAGGAAGGGACGTCCTACCAGCGCATCAAAGACAACGCCCGGCGCGACGTGGCGATTTCCATGTTGAGCCGTGAGCGGCTCACGGTGAGTGAGGTCGCGGAGTATGTTGGGTTTTCAGACCCCAGCGCTTTTCACCGCTCTTTCAAAAAATGGACAGGGCAGTCTCCGGGCAGCTATCGCTAGCGCAGGTAATAAACGGCTAGTTCTCCCAGTTAAGTGGTTCCGTGCGCCAGCGTTCCTGCCAGACCCGATAGACCTTGTTGCTGTACTTACGGCTGCCAACGCTGCCGTTGTAACGCGCAAGGGCTTTGTGTAAATGGCCATTTTCCCGCTGTAGGTAAAACTGCAGAATGCGACAGCCATACTCGAAGTTAGTGGTATTTTGAGTCAGGTTGTCACTCGGTCTCCCGATCTCATCTTTCCAAAATGGCATGACCTGCATCATGCCCTGTGCACCCACTCTGGAAATGGCGAAGCGGTTGAAATGGCTTTCCACTTCTATCACGGAGAGCACCAATTCGGGCGGCAGGTTTGCGGCCTTGGCGCTGGCGTGGATCATGCGCAATAATTCCAGGCGCTCCTGCGGATCCTTGACGTACCGGCGCAGTCGGCCAGACATATCGACCAGCCAGACTTCGGCATCAAACCTGTCTGCAAAGCTATTGGCGCCAACTATTGTGTCCTCGAGAAAGGCTCTTAGATCTGCTCGTTCGGCAGGGTCTTGTGGTTGCGCAGCCGCCGGCAAGCTGACCGTGAACGCGAGCAGCCACAACACAAAGAGCCGTGACAATGGGCACCGGCAATGGGTCACTGGCGCAGGCGCTCCAGGGTAACCGCGACAATATTGTCCTGATTGATCAGTTCGGAGTCTTCCCCGCGACGGTCTTTGTATTCGACGTTACCCTCCGCCAGAGCACGATCGCCGATGACAATGCGGTGCGGGATGCCGATCAGTTCCATGTCAGCAAATTTCACACCGGGTCGTTCATTGCGGTCGTCCAGCAGCACGTCGATTCCGGCCTCGACCAGCGCGCTATAGAGTTTTTCTGCGCAATTGGCGACCGCCTCGGACTTGTGCATATTCAGTGGCACGATGGCCAGCTGGAAGGGCGCCATGCTGGTGGGCCAGATGATGCCCTTGTCATCATGATTTTGCTCGATTGCAGCCGCTACGATGCGCGACACGCCAATACCGTAGCAGCCCATGGTCATGGTCACGCTCTTGCCCTGTTCATTGAGCACTTGGGCGTTCATTGCTTCACTGTACTTCGTGCCCAGCTGAAAAATGTGGCCAACTTCTATGCCGCGCTTGATCTGCAGTGTGCCTTTGCCATCGGGGCTTGGGTCTCCGGCTTCTGCGTTGCGCAGGTCCGCCACGGTGCCTAAAGGGCAGTCGCGCTCCCAGTTAACGCCGGTGTAGTGGGCGTCGTCTTCGTTGGCGCCACAGGCAAAATCTGCCAATTGCGCTGCGCTGCGATCGACATAAACAGGGATGTCCAGGCCGACCGGGCCTAGCGAGCCAAATCCTGCGCCGCAGTGCTCGCGTACCTGGGCTTCATCGGCCATCTGTAACGGTGCACCAATGCCACTGATCTTTTCTGCCTTGATCGCGTTGAGTTGATGGTCACCGCGTAGCACCAGGGCTGCCAGAGAGCCCTCTTCTCCCCCAACGACTATCAATGTCTTCACTGTTTGGTGCGAATCGACCTGAAGTAGTGCTGTAACTTCGTCAATTGTTTTAACACCGGGCGTGGCGACTTTACTCATTTGGGCTGCCGGAGCGGCCCGTTTATCTTTTAGTGGCAGCGCCTCGGCCATTTCTATATTGGCGGCGTAGTCGCTGCCGTCACTGAAAGCGATGGCGTCTTCGCCGGAGCTGGCCAAAACATGAAATTCGTGTGAGGCCGAACCCCCGATGCTTCCCGAGTCGGCAATCACAGGCCGGAACTCGAGCCCGAGTTGCGTAAAAATGTTGCTGTAGGCGGCAAACATCACTTGATACGTTTCGTCCAGGGAGTCCTGGTCCAGATGAAAGGAATAGGCGTCTTTCATGAGGAATTCGCGTGAACGCATGATGCCAAAACGCGGCCGCATTTCGTCACGCACTTTTGTCTGTATCTGATAGAGGTTAAGGGGCAGCTGCTTATAACTTTTTATTTCATCTCGGACCAGGCTGGTGACCACTTCTTCATGGGTTGGGCCTAGGCAGAAGGCCCGTTCATGACGATCCTGTATACGAAGCAGCTCCGGTCCGTATTGTTCCCAGCGACCAGATTCTTCCCATAATTCAGCAGGTTGCATCACTGGCATGCTGACTTCCTGGGCGCCTGATGCATCCATTTCCTGGCGCACAATGGCTTCTACCTTGCGCAGTACGCGCAGTCCCAGAGGCAGCCACGTGTAAAGTCCGGCGGCAAGTTTCCGGATCAGTCCCGCACGTAACATCAGCTGGTGACTGATGACTTCGGCGTCTGCTGGCGTCTCTTTTTGTGTGGCAATTAAGAACTTTGTGGTGCGCATTAAACTATCCGATAAGTGAGGATGAAACAGGGCGCCTAGTTTACGTCTGATTACTTTCCCTGCACAACGGATGTGTGTCTTAGTTACGTAGTTCTATGTGCAATTCACGTGGGAAAAATCATGTTCCTGAATGATGCATTGTCGTCGGAAGGTGCGCGCGAGCTATGTACGATCTACGCGCGACCCTAAAATAGCAGGGTTTTTTTAGTGTCGGCTGTAGAAAACGCTTGTATTGCAGCGTTTCATGGATTATATATCACTTTGTAGTAACCAATGTCGGATAGCTCTTGTTTCAAGCGCGCCCCGTCGGGCTCTACAAGAAATTAAATTTATCCTATTAGGGAAGGCTAAAAAAAATGGCGATTAAGAAAGCAGCGAAGAAGGCTCCGAAGAAAAAAGCAGTCAAGAAAGCACCTGCGCGCAAGGCAGCAGCTAAAAAAGCCGCTCCAAAGAAAGTGGGTCCTGCTATTCGTGACAAAATGACCAAGAGCCAGATCGTTGGTAACCTGGCAGAAAGCACTGGTCTGAGCAAGAAGCAGGTCGGCTCTGTTTTCGAAGAGCTGGAAGGTCTGATTGAGCGCAGCATCAAGAAGCGTTCAGCCGGCGAATTCACAGTGCCTGGTCTGATGAAGATCACCACCGTGAAGAAGCCAGCTCGCAAAGCGCGCAAAGGCATCAATCCCTTCACTGGTGAAGCCACAGTGTTCAAGGCGAAGCCTGCCAGCATCGCAGTCAAGGTTCGTCCGCTGAAGAAGCTGAAAGAATACGCCGCTTCCTAAGTAGTGGATTCTGGTCAGCCTGCGGCTGTGGGCTGACCAATCCAACTTTCTCTACAGCGCCTTTCGGCGTAGGGCTTTTTTGCCCCTGAAACTGCCTCTCTGTCTGCTTGGCCTGCCCCTCCGCTTGGGGTAAAATGCGCCGCTCAATTTTTCTCTCTTTTCGTGTTTTTAACCGTTGGTGGGCGTTTACATGCCAATTTATGAGTACCAGTGTCAGGCCTGTGGCCATGAGTTCGAGGCTTTGCGGAAGATCAGTGACGATCCGCTGCAAGATTGCCCCTCCTGTAAGGAGGCCGAGTTAAAGAAGAAGGTCTCTGCGGCGGCTTTTCGCTTCAAGGGAAGTGGCTGGTACGAGACCGATTTCAAGACCGGTAACAAAAAGAACCTTGCCGGCGATGGTGACAGCGCTAGCAAGGCCGCATCATCCGAGCCGTCAGGTAGCAAGCCAGATGGCAAGTCGGACACTAAAAAAGCCAGTACCGATTCATCCGGCGATAGCAAAAAGTCAGCCTGATCCCCAACCGCTAAGCGGCCGGGCCACCCAACCAGACGGAATTCATACCCATGCGCAGCCATTATTGCGGTGTTCTTACTACCGCCAACATCGACGAGACGGTCACTCTTTGTGGCTGGGTCGACCGCCGTCGAGACCATGGAGGAGTAATTTTCCTCGATTTGCGCGACCGGGATGGCATTATTCAGGTGGTGTTTGATCCAGATACTCAGGAGCATTTTGAGCGTGCAAACCGTGTGCGCGGCGAATATGTACTGAAGGTGACAGGCCGCGTCAGAGCCAGAACCGAAGCCACCGTCAATCCCACCATGGCGACCGGGGAAATTGAAGTGCTGGGTAAGGAGCTGGAAATTCTCAATAGCGCCGCCACGCCGCCGTTCCAGCTCGATGAATACACAAATGTGGGTGAGGACGTGCGCCTGCAGTACCGCTACATGGATTTGCGCCGCCACGAAATGCAGGAGCGCCTGATCCTGCGTTCGAAAATCACCTCGGCTGTACGTAATTTTCTCGACGGTGAACGATTCCTGGATATTGAAACACCCATTCTGACGCGCGCCACCCCAGAGGGCGCACGTGATTATCTGGTGCCAAGCCGCACCCATCCCGGGCAATTTTTTGCGTTGCCGCAGTCGCCCCAGCTATTCAAGCAGCTGTTGATGGTGGCGGGCTTTGATCGCTACTACCAGATCGCCAAGTGTTTCCGTGACGAAGACCTGCGCGCCGATCGTCAGCCAGAATTTACCCAGATAGATATCGAAATGGCTTTCCTCGACGAGAAGGCGATTATGGAAATCACCGAGCGCATGGTGCGCGAGCTGTTCCAGTCGGTATTGAACGTGGAGCTGCCACAATTCCCGCACATGACCTATGCGCAGGCGATGCAGCGCTATGGTTCCGACAAGCCTGACCTGCGTATTCCTTTGGAATTGGTGAGCGTGGACGACTTGATGCAGCAAGTGGAATTCAAGGTGTTCCGTGGCCCGGCGGATGATCCCAACGGTAGGGTCGCGGCGCTGAAAGTGACCGGCGGCGCCACAATCAGCCGCAAGGACATTGATGGCTACACCGATTACGTTAGCATTTACGGTGCGCGCGG
>JBLFXU010000097.1:0-9141 GCA_047609575.1 Bacteroidia bacterium
CGAAGAGATCTCACGCCTCAATGACATCTACCGAAGGCTGCTGGATGGGGTCGGGGCAGATTTGCTAGAAAGCAGGGCAACCATTATCGATGCTCATACGGTTGAGGCAGATGGCCAACAGTACACCGCAGAAAAGATACTCATCGCTACCGGAGGCTGGCCCCATATACCGGAATTCCCTGGCAGCGAACACGCAGTCACCTCGAATGAAATTTTTGACCTGGACAGTTTTCCAGAGCGTATTGTCATCGTTGGTGGAGGCTATATCTCTGTAGAGTTCGCGGGGATTTTTAACGGTCTGGGGTCGAAAACCACGCAGCTGTATCGCGGCCCGCTATTTTTACGCGGTTTCGATGAGGATATTCGCAACCATGCCGCCCAAGAGATTGCCGCCAGTGGTGTAAACCTGCGTTTCGACGTCAACGTAAACGCCATTCGGCAGGGCAAGGGCGGCCTGGACCTGGACCTGACAGATGGGACCACCGTGCAAGCTGACGCAGTGCTCTACGCAACCGGGAGGAAAGCCCACCTTGAAGGTTTAGGGCTCGAAAACGTTAATGTGGAAATCAATGACAAGGGCGTTATCGCGGTCGATGAAAACTTCTGCTCCACGGAGCCCAGCATCTACGCGCTGGGCGATGTCATTGGCGGCATGGAACTCACACCCGTTGCGCTGGCCGAGGGCATGTCTTTTGCCAGGCGCCAATACGGCAGCAAAGAGCAACAAGTAGACTACGACTTCATTCCCACCGCGGTGTTCTGCCAGCCGAATATCGGCATGGTTGGTTTCAGCGAGGCTCAGGCCAGGGACGAGTTTGGCGAAATAACATTGTTCAAATCAACCTTCCGACCAATGAAGCATACGATCAGCGGGCGCGAAGAACAGACCTTCATGAAAATGATCGTCGAAACCGCCACGGACCGTGTCGTCGGTGTGCACATGATGGGCCCTGACGCGGGTGAAATCGTCCAGGGTATCGCCATTGCCCTGCGCGCCGGTGCGACCAAAGCGGTTTTCGACACTACCATTGGCATTCATCCAACCGCGGCGGAAGAGTTTGTGACCATGCGCGACCCCTGGACCGAAGACTAACAATGGACCTCGCCCTCTGGCAGGCTGCACTGCTGGTAGCAGTGGGCATCGTCGGAGGCTTCCTCAACGTAATGGCCGGGGGCGGCTCCCTCTTAACCGTGCCAGTGATGATCTTTATGGGCCTGCCTGGCCCAGTGGCCAACGGCACCAATCGCATCGCGATACTGGCGCAGAATCTGACAGCCATCGCCACCTTTGCCCGGCGCGGATTTATGGAGTTCCGCCTCAGTCTCTCGCTGGCCGCCTGCGCGCTACCGGGTGCTGTCGCGGGCGCTTTGCTTGGCGTACAGCTCGAAGGCGCATGGTTCAATCGCGCCCTGGCCTTGATCATGATCGCTGTCATGCTCTTGATGCACTTCGACCGGGGCGCAAAAGGCAGTGCAAAAGACAGCGCGGCGGATTACAAACCCTCGGCCAAACAACTGCTATGGGGCCACATTCTGATGGTCGGCGCCGGGTTCTGGGGGGGCTTTATACAGCTGGGCGTGGGCTTCATTATAATGCCCATCCTGAACAGGGTCATGGGTTTGGATCTGGTGCGCACCAATGTCCATAAGGTCTTTATTATTGCGGTCTACACACTGGCGGCCCTGTTCGTATTTGCCAGCCAGATCGAGTTATTTTGGATGGTTGGCCTGGCGCTGGCAGTAGGTAACTCCATTGGTGGTTACCTCGGAGCTCACTTCACAGTCACCCGCGGTGAAAGTCTCGTCCGCCTGATATTGAACCTTGTACTGTTCGGATTTATCGTTAAGCTACTTCTCGATCTGTAGCTCCAACTTGCGGATGCATTCAAACGACGCGGAGTAATACATGGCAACAATTGTTTTATCCGCTCTATGATCGACGTTCAGTCTGTCAGTCGCCATTACGGCCGTATCCCGGCGGTGCAGAATGTCTCTTTTCACGTCAGTGACTGTGAGATCATTGGTTTGCTGGGGCACAACGGCGCTGGCAAAACGACTATGATGCGAATGCTTGCCGGTTATCTGGAGCCCTGCGCTGGCACTATCGAAGTCAACGGCATAGATCTGGCAAGCAACCCAGCGGCAGTGCAACAAACACTGGGGTATCTACCCGAGAACCTGCCAATTTACCCCGACATGCTGGTCGTGGACTATCTGGATTACGTTGCCACACTAAAAGGTATTGCCGCACCCGAGCGCCTGCAGGCTTTGCATCACGCAATTCTCGCTACTGAACTGGGCAGCCGCGCCCTGGACCCTATCAGAACCCTCTCCCGGGGACTGCGACAGCGAGTCGGCGTTGCACAGGCAGTACTAGGCAGCCCCAGAATGCTCATTCTAGATGAACCAACCAACGGACTGGACCCACAGCAGACTGAGCACATGCGCCAGCTGATCAAGGGCCTGGCACGCAATGCCACTGTGATTCTGTCGACCCATATCATGCAAGAAGTGGATGCACTGTGTGATCGCGTGTTGATGCTTCGGGCCGGCGAACTGGTGCTGGACGAGCGACTCGAATCCCTGCATCAAAGCAGCGCCCTGCATCTTCGCGCAGGCGGCTCAGAAGACCGCTTGTCCAACGCCCTGCAGCAACTGCCCGGCATTGCGTCAGTGCAGCAGCAAGGCGGCAACGGCCAGTCGATTGCGTTCACATTGCTACTGTTCGATGATATCTCGCCCGATGAGATTGCAGACACTATTGCGCGGACAGTGCTTGAGTCCGGCGGACAACTGATTGAACTAAGGCCACAAAGACGCTCGCTAGAAAGCGTTTTTCATGAGGTAAACAGCGATGGGGCGTGATTCTGTCATTCGCCGGGTCGCCCAAAAAGAGCTGCGGCTATACTTTTCCTCCCCCGTTGCGTGGCTCTTTCTCGCTGCTTTCAACGGCGTGGTTCTGTTTGTATTTTTTTGGGTTGAGTCTTTTTTTGCGCGCAACATAGCGGATCTCAGGCCGCTATTTCAATGGATGCCGCTACTGCTCATTTTCCTGTGTGCAACCCTGACCATGCGGATGTGGAGCGAGGAGCGTCGCAGCGGCACGCTGGAACACGTGCATACGCAACCGGTTCCGCTATGGCACTTCGTCATGGGCAAATTTCTCGCCAGTTTTTCACTGCTGCTACTGGCGTTGGCAGGCACTGCGCCTCTGGCAATCTCGATTGGCCTGATATCCAACCTCGATTGGGGCCCCGTAATAGGCGGCTACCTTGCAACAGCACTCGCCGGAGCAGCCTATATAGCAGTGGGACTGTTTATTTCAGCGCGCACAGACAATCCCATCGTCAGCCTGATTGGCACTGTGGCCCTGTGTGGCCTGCTGTACTTACTGGGCAGTCCACTGCTGACCAGTTTTTTCAGCGACAACACCGGCGCACTTTTACGCTTGGTCGGCAGTGGTGCACGCTTTGACAGCATTACCCGCGGCGTACTGGACCTGCGTGACATGGTGTACTACATCAGTCTCGTTGCCGGATTTCTCACCCTCAACACGTATGTGCTGGAGAAAGAACGTTGGGCCCACGGCATAAGCAGCGCCAGGCACCGCCACTGGCGCAGCGCAGTGGCACTGCTGCTTGGCAATCTACTACTGCTGAATACATGGCTGGCACCGCTGTCGGGATTGCGCACCGATCTGACTGCCGGTAAGCAGTACTCGATTTCTCAGCCCACACAACAGATTCTGTCCCAGCTGGAAGAACCACTGCTGATACGCGGTTACTTCAGCGCCACAACCCATCCCCTGCTGGCACCACTAGTCCCTCAACTACAGGATCTGGTGCGGGAGTACGAACTGGCGGGTGATGGCAGGGTACGGATTGAGATCATTGACCCCGCAGAACACCCCGACCTGGAACTACAGGCAAACCAGCGGTACGGCATTGACGCCACCCCCTTCCAAATTGCAGACCGGCATCAGTCTGCCCTGGTCAATGCCTACTTCAACCTGCTAGTGCGCTATGGCGATCAGTACCAGACGCTGGGTTTTGGCGACATGGTGGAAGTACAGGTAAAGGCGAATCAGTCACCCGAGGTGATTTTGCGCAATCCGGAGTACGATCTCACTCACGCTATAAAGAAAGTCCTGTCTGAGTACCGCATGGGAGGCGATTTGTTCGATGGCATAGCCCAGCCGGTTGAGCTGATTGGCTATGTCTCTAATGAGGCGCTATTGCCGGAGCCGCTGCAGGCCTACCGGCAGGCCATCACGCCTATTCTGCAAGATGCCGCTGCACGCTCCGACGGTAAGCTCAGCGTGCGTTTCATTGACCCGCAAGCGGCAAATGGGCAAGTAGCCCGACAAATTGGCCAGGAGTGGGGCTTTCATCCAATGGTCGCAGCGCTGGGAGACGAGCAACAGTTCCATTTCTATCTAACCCTGGCGGACACCCGACAGGTAGTGCAACTGCCAACCGAGAAGTTTGACGCCGAAGCTTTCCGCCTCGTCCTGGATACAGGTCTGAAACGGTTTGCCAGCGGGTTTACCAAAACCGTGGCGCTCAGCGCACCAAACGTGAACCCACAAATGGCGCAATACGGCCTGGGTGGACCGACGTTTCAACATCTGGAACAGCGCTTCTCAGCAGACTACAGCCTGGTGCCTGAGGACCTCACAGACGGCACGGTCGCCGCGGAGGCAGATATTCTACTGGTACTTGCCCCTGAGCTACTTGGCGACCGAGCGTTGTTTGCCATCGATCAGTTCCTCATGCGCGGCGGCTCTATCGTAATAGCAACATCACCGTTTACCACAGAAATCAGCGACGGCCAGTTGACCTTGCAGGACTGGAACAGCGGGCTGGGGTCGTGGCTTACCCACCACGGGATTACCGTTGGCGACACACTCGTTCTGGACCGACAAAATGCGGCGTTCCCCTCTCCGGTCATTCGGCGTTCTGGCGATTTGGAGTTTCGCGACGTACAACTGGTGGACTACCCCTATCTTATCGATGTGCGGGAACAGGGGCTGGCCAGCGACCACCCGATTACCGCCTACCTGCCCCAGATTACTATGGCCTGGGCTTCCCCCATTGAAGTAGAACCCCGGGACAACCAGCGCGTTACCGTACTCTTAAAGAGTTCGCCAGAGGCTTGGCTCAGCGACAACACCGATATCACTCCTGCGCTTAACGCTGATAAGGCCGAGAACTTGCGCCCTCCCACTGACGACGACTCAGGCAACTTCGCCGAGCGCAGCCTGGGGGTTGTTGTACAGGGGCGTTTCAACTCTTACTTCCGCGATAGGCCAGTGCCTGAAACCAAGGAGCCCGGTGATTACCAACAGCTCATCAAGCATTCCCCGGAGTCGGCCCGAATTGTGCTCTTTTCATCCAACGACTTCCTGGATGACCAGGTCCTGAATGCTGTTGTTGCCGCCAGCGGCAACGGCTATCTGGGGCCACTGCAACTGCTGCAAAATACCGTCGATTGGGCGCTGCAGGAAGGCGGACTGCTGAATATACGATCCCGAGCCCACTTCAATCGCACGCTCCCGCCCATGGAACGGAGCAATCAGGTTGCGATTGAATACCTGAACTATGCAATGGGTCTGGGCTGGCTGGTGCTATTGGCACTGACCAATTGGCTACTGGGTAGAGCGCGCCGGCGACACTATGCCAAGGGGTTGGCGCTTTGAACTCGCAGGTTTTCCGGCTGTTACTCGTGTTGATCATTCAATGCATCATAATTGCGGCGGTATTCTGGCCGCGCTATGCCCTGGAACCAGAGCGCGCGGTGCGTTCCCTGACGCAATTGGCCGGTGAATCCATACTGGAAATCAACGTCTCTGATGGCCAGGGGAATGAGGCCACCCTCCAGCGCAGTGGCGAGCACTGGTTATTACCGGCACTAGGCGGTATGCAGGCTGATACAGCCATGGTCAACCGGCTATTGAGTATTGCAACAGAACAGGCAGCTCGATGGCCTGTGGCCAATACGGACAGCGCCAGTCAACGCTTCGCAGTAGCGCAAGACCTCTTCGCGCGTCGTATCAATTTCCTGGCGGAGGGTGGAGCGGCGGCCTCTGTGCTGTTGGGTACCTCGCCAGGGTTTCGCCAGGTGCATGCACGCAACCTTGCACACCCTGAAATCTATTCGGCTGCCTTCAATATCTTCGAGGCACCCACCCTTAGCGCCGATTGGCTGGCACCGGGCATACTGCAAGTGCGGGCACCCTTACGCATCGTCGCGGACAGCTACAGCGTCAGTTTTGCAGGCGGCATCTGGCGCTCCGGAAGCGGCGGCATTCCCGCCGAACGCGAACTACAGGCCCTGCTCAACACCCTGCGCAATATGCAAATCAAAGGCATCGCCAGCACAGCCCAAGCCGATTCATTGACCACCGCTGAGCCTGAGTTTGCTTTTTCTGTGCAAAGCCTGGGCGGAGAGATGGAACTTGCGTTCTATAAGTTGGAGCAGGAATATTTTGTCCGCAGCAGCACCTTCCCCTATTTCTTTGGCAGCAACGCCTACGATTTCGATCGCCTGGCAGGGATCGACTTCAGCCTCATTTCCGGCACTCCCTGAACTACACCACAAGCAGACTTGGCTGGACAGTCTGCCATCGTGCTAAACTGCAATGGTTATGAGTTAGTGAGTGGGCAGTACGCGTGACGCGATTCGTTGTAGTTTTCATTCTCATTCTGGTGTCTTTGTTTACCGTGGAAATGCTGATCCCGGTGCAGCAGCACGTCATCATTCCCTTTACCGAAATGCTGGCTTCAATCAGCGCCGCTATAATCTTGCCTTTCGATGATACCGTTCTATCCTATGGCAAAATTTTACAGTTCAAAGACACCGGTTTTGCAGTATCTATTGAAGCGGGCTGCAACGGGGTAGAAGCGACTATTGTTCTGATCGCCGCTGTAGTGGCTTTCCCTGCGGGCTGGAAATCACGCCTTATCGCCATCATAGGTGGCTTTTTCACCATACAAATATTGAATCTGGTGCGCATCATCAGCCTGTTCTACCTGGGCGACTGGAACATGGATTTCTTTACCTGGATTCACCTGTACCTGTGGCCCGCCCTGATCATGCTCGATGTGCTTATCGTGTTCATCGTCTACCTGCGCTATATCTCCAACAACGCCTCTATGGAGGCTACCAGTGGATGAACAGCATCACATGCGGCAGTTCCTGCTGTATGTGTTTACTCTGCTGATTCCCTGCTTTGCACTCTGGACAGTTGCCAGTGTGCCACTCGCCCTGCCCGCCATCGGTTTTGTCAGTACGGTATTGACCCACTGGTTTCCCGACGTAGTGCATATTCTATATGTCGATGGCAGCAAAGCCCTGTTGATGACACAGTTTGGTGAGCAAGGTGGCAACTTAATTCCATTGAGCGAAGCGGAATACCGGCTGGGATTCGAACTCAACCCCCGAATACTGTCCTATTCACTGCCGTTCTACACGGCTTTGCACTTTGCCACGCAAAAGAAGGAATACCTGAACAGCTATGTCTGGGGACTGCTTATACTCTACCCGCTGATGGCACTTGGGCTATTGGCCCTGTGTCTCAAAGAACTGATGGTAGGGCTGGGTAAGCCCTTTTTTGACCAGCCGGGCGTATTTGTGCCCGACCCGAACTTCATAGGCCTGACTTACCAGCTCAGCGTACTCATCGTACCGACGATGGGGCCAGCGCTCATATGGCTGCTGCAAAGCAGAGACTCACCGCTATTACGCACTGCACTGGAAAAGCTGAATAAAACGCTCGCGGGTAAGTAAAGGCTAGCAGATGTTTGGTAGTGGCTGAGTTTGAATTCACGCACTGTACCCAGGAGCGCTAGCGTTCCTGATCCGCGCTCCATGCCCAATCAATATTTTTAAACTGAACCACGACCAGTTGTTCAGTCCTTAAACTCAGGCTTGCGCCCTTCCTTGCGCGCCTTAATTGCCTCTTCAAAATTCTTTGTAGTCATGCGTACAAATAGCTGGGCATGACCCTCGTGATTCATATGCGTGTGCAAGCTGCCTGCATCCATACCGGCCCACAACATTTGCTTGCTCAGCTCCACACCCAACTGGCTAAAGCCGGTGATCCGTTCGGCAATCGTGAAACATTCTTCCAGTAACTGTTCCTGCGCTACAACCTTGGACACCATGCCGATAGTCTGGGCTTCGGTCGCATCCACATCGCGACCTGTCAGCATGATTTCAAATGCACGGCTGGTGCCTATTGCCCGCGGCAGCAAATAGCTCAAACCCAGCTCCGCGGAAGTCAGGCCATTATTAATTCCCGCGGGACGAAAATACGCGGTCTCTGAGGCAACCCGGATATCTGTGGCCATCGCCAGGCAGAACCCACCGCCTATGGCGGGGCCATTAATCGCACCAATCACAGGCTGGTGCATATCGTGGATGGCCTTGACTACGTCATCCAGTACTTTCATGGCACGACGGGCAATGCCCGGGATAGTCAGCCCGTCAAAGATATCCATCCAGCCCGGATCTTCCAGATCCGCGCCTGCACAGAAGCCGTCGCCAGCGCCGGTGACGATCACTACCCGTGTGTCATTGTCGAAGCTGACCTCTTCCAACGCCTCCTTGAACGGCACCATGACATCGAAGGCCATAGCATTCATACGCTCTGGTCGGTTCAGGGTGATCTGGGTAACGTGGGGGCGTGGTTTTTCAACTATTACAAATGACATAAGGGCTCCGGCCGCACGGGGGCTGTACGAGAAAGCCCACTAGGCTACTGCGCAAGGGGCTACTGTACTATGACTAAACTGGCCAGTCTGGTGGCCCTGCCTGCGCGACTGGGTCAATACGCCGTGCTACTGTAAGCGAAGGAGGTGGTGATTATGCGAGCACTTGGAATGATACTGTCACTGGCCGCGATACTCTGGGTGATGTACCAGGCGACCGGTGGCGGAGAGGTCGAAACGGTCATAACGCCGGCACAACAGGCGTCACTTGAACGCGCGAAGAATGTGGAGGAGTCTATGCAGGCTGCATTGCAACAGCGTATGGGTGAAGCCGAGAAAGAGAAAGAGATAGAGATAGAGATAGAGATAGAGGCTTACTAGAGCAGTGTGCTGTGTCCGATGCAGACCCAAGTGTGTGCAGATGCGCACT
>JBLFXU010000098.1:0-9055 GCA_047609575.1 Bacteroidia bacterium
CCGCAGACAGTGGCTTGGGTTCGCTGGACCGTTGGTTCATTGTGGCAATAGCCTCCTCCGCTGACGTTTCAAAGCGCAGGGTAAGGCTTTGTTCAGGTTTGGGCACAACCTTGAGGCTAACCTGGGTGATAACACCCAGCGTTCCCAGTGCACCGGCTTGCAGGCGCGAGACATCATACCCCGCAACATTCTTCATAACCTGTCCACCAAAGCCGAGCACCTGGGCTTTACCATTGACCAGCTCGACCCCGAGCACGGCGTCTCGGATTGAGCCGCGCCATGGGCGGGCGGGTCCGTTAATGTTGCAGGCCAGAGTGCCGCCTAAGGTTGCCTGGCCGCCAAAGGTGGGCGGCTCGAAACCCAGACATTGTTGCTGTGCGTCCAGTGCACTTATGATATCCGTGAGTGGTGTGCCACTGCGCGCGGTCAACACCATTTCACTGGGCTGGTAGTCGATGATTCCCCGGTGTGTGCCAACCTCTAGTGGGCTGCCCGTTACAATGCGGCCAGCCAGTAATCGTTTACTGCCGCCGCCGTTGATATAGAGCGGCCGGGCAGTTTCGACAGCGGAGGCAACGGCAGCGACAATGGCTTCAGTGTGATCGGCGTCGATGCCGGATTTGGCGGCTTCAGTCATGTGTATGCCGCTGCGGCAGGGCCCGGTATTCCTGGCAGCGCTTTAGAATAGGGACACCTTTGCCGGGATTGAGCGTCAGCCCTGGGTCGAAGGCCGCCTTGATGTCCTCCAGCTGGTTTAATTCTTCTTCGCTGAATTGGTCGTGCATGGCGCGCAATTTTTCGAGGCCTACGCCGTGCTCGCCGGTGATGCAGCCGCCGACCTGCACGGACAGTTTTAAAATGGAGTCGCCAAATTGCTGCGCCTTGCGCACCTCTTCAGCGTCTCCGCCGTCAAACAAGATCAATGGGTGCAGGTTGCCATCGCCGGCATGAAAAACATTGGCAACGCGAAGTTCATACTCTTGGGACATTCGATGAATTTCCTGCAGTACAAAGGAAATCTGGCTGCGTGGAATGGTGCCGTCCATGCAGTAGTAATCCGGTGCTAGCCGGCCCACGGCGGGGAAGGCCGCTTTGCGACCCTTCCACAGCAGTAGTCTGTGCGCCTCATCGCGCGAGATTTCCACTGACGTGGCATTGTGGCTTTGAAACAGTTCGCTGACCCGAGCAGTGTGCTGTTCCACTTCCTCTAAGGTGCCGTCCAGTTCGCATAGCAAAATGGCCTCGGCATCGAGCGGGTAGCCGGCCTTGGCAAAATCCTCGGCAGCCTGTACCGCCAGCCGGTCCATCATTTCAAGACCGGCCGGTATTATGCCTGCGCCGATAACAGCGCCCACCGCATCGCCAGCGGTGGCTACGCTAGCAAAGCCTGCCATCACGACCCGCGCGGATTCAGGGCGAGGCAGCAGCTTTACCATGACCTCAGTAACCACTGCCAATAATCCTTCAGAGCCGGTCAGCAGAGCCATCAGGTCAAGTCCAGCGCTGTCCAGAGCGCGGCCGCCTATTTTTAGTTCTTCTCCCTCTACGGTCAGCACTTTGAGAGAGAGGATATTGTGTACCGTAAGACCATATTTCAGGCAGTGCACACCGCCCGCGTTGGAGGCCACATTGCCGCCAATACTGCAGGCAACTTGCGAGGAGGGATCTGGGCCGTAATAGAGACCGCGTGCTGCGACCGCCTCGGATATGGCGAGATTGGACACTCCGGGTTGCACCAATGCCGTGCGGGCGAGTGCATCGATGCCTACAATTTTGTCGAGTTTGCTCAGGCTCAGCAGCACGCCCTCCGGATGCGGCATGGAGCCTGCGGTGAGTCCGGTGCCAGCGCCACGAGGCACGACCGGAGCGCCAAACTGGTGGCAAATCTTGAGTACCTGCTGGACTTGACGTGCGTTTTGCGGAATCGCTACTGCCAGTGGAAGGTCACGATACAAAGAAAGTGCGTCGCACTCGTAAGGGCGTTGTGATTCGGCCTCACAGATGACGTTGGCATGGCCAAGACAGGCAATGAGGCGCTCGACCAATCCGTCGCGGTCTATGGGTTTGCTGACATTGTTTTTCACAGGTGAACGACTATCTCTCGTTGGCCAGGGTGGTGCCGGTGTTCCCAGAGGTAAATACCCTGCCAGGTGCCCAGCATTAATTTTCCGCCCTGGTAGGGAATACTCAATTGTGTGGCGGTCAGTGCTGCTTTGATATGCGAGGGCATATCGTCTGCGCCCTCTAGCGTATGGGTGTAAAGAGGGTCATTTTCCGGTACCAGTCGATTGAACCAGTTCTCCAGATCGACTCGAGCACTGTCGTCATAGTTTTCCTGAATCAACAGGCTGGCCGATGTATGGCGAATGAACAGGGTACACAGGCCCTCAGAGACTTGAGATTGCTCGACCACAGGATGTATCTGCGCCGTGATGGGGTAAAGCCCCTGTCCTGCAACGCCTATGGATACGGATTCGATCACATCGTGCCTCGGTGAAGTCGTGACCCAGTGAAAAACTGGTCCAGCAAGAAATGGTCCAGACGTGGCTGGGCGTTTGATAATTTATCCTACTTGATAGCTTCTCGCACTTAAAGCGCCCAAAGCGTTGTCGTATTGGTTGCCGGGGTGGAGTCGGCCGGGAATTTGTGGCATAAAACCCGCCCTCATCACTAAACAGCATTGGATAACGCCATGGACAATTTTATAGACAAGGTAGCGGTTGTAACAGGTGGAGCCAGTGGTATTGGGCGCTCTATCGTCAAAGAGCTGTTGGCGGCCGGGGCCAAGGTCGTTATCGCGGATGTTGAGCAAAGCGCGCTGGATAAGGTCTTGGCCGAGTTTGAAGGGGCGGGTGAGGTGAGCGGCGTTGTGACTGATGTCTCCGACCCTGACTCAGTTAACGCATTGGCAGAGTCCGTTTATACGAGTCATGGGGCCTGTCATCTGCTCTTTAACAATGCCGGTGTTGCCGCGCCCTCGGCCAATGTTTGGGAAACCACCAACAACGACTGGGCCTGGGTGCATGGCGTCAACGTAATGGGCGTGCTGCACGGAATCAGGGCTTTCGTGCCCCGCATGATCGCCTCAGGCGAAGAGGGGCATGTAATCAATACCTCATCCGGTGACGGTGGCATCTCGCCGCTGCCTTACCAGTCTGTCTACGCGTCCAGCAAAGCCGCGGTGTCCTGCATCAGCGAGTGCCTGGCAGCGCAGCTGGAAAGTGAGGGCACTAATCTCGCAGCTTCGGTGTTTTACCCTTCCGGCGGCCTGCTCGATACGGGCATCTGGACTACCGACCGCAATCGCCCCAAAGATCTGGCACGCGAGCAGCCCTATGATCCGGTGCCTACCGTGCAAGACTTCCAGGTTGCTGCCAAGGCGGCCGGTATGGA
Source organism: Bacteroidia bacterium (assembly GCA_047609575.1). Lineage (GTDB taxonomy): Bacteria > Pseudomonadota > Gammaproteobacteria > Pseudomonadales > Halieaceae > Marimicrobium. The sequence goes on from JBLFXU010000098.1 coordinate 3,394, forward strand.
ACTGCAATTCCAGGACCTGGACGAGCTGGCGAAATACTGTCTGCAAGGCATTCTCGACAAGCGTTTTGTGATTATGATTCGCGTTGAAGAAGCACAGGCCACGCTGGAAGCCCGCGCTGCGCGAATCGGCCGAGCCGAACTGCCGATCGATCTGGCTGAGATCCCTAAGCTATAAATACTTCCGTTGCCATTTGGGTAGACGCGGACGCCTGTCCCCGGGTGATCCGCGATATCCTGGTGCGCGCTGCCGGACGCGTCGAGGTACCATTGACGCTGGTGGCCAACCACTCTTTGGGTGTACCCACATCAGCGCTGGTTAAGTTTGTTCACGTGGAACAGGGCTTTGACGTGGCTGATAACTACATCGTGCAGCAAGTAAAAGAAAATGACCTGGTTATCACGTCTGATATCCCGCTGGCAGCGGAGGTGATCGAGAAGGGCGCCCTTGTCATCACCTCACGCGGTGAGCGTTACACACGTAACAATATTGGCCAGCGGCTGAACATGCGCGACTTCATGGAGACTATGCGATCTTCAATGACCGTGGGTGGTGGGCCGCCCGCGTTAGGCCCCAAAGACAAGCAGGCTTTCGCCAATGCACTGGACAGCTACCTGGCAAAGCACACCCGGTAGCCGAACCAGGCTCGAAAATCAGCTCTTTTTGGGGTGCAGGCGAACCGGTAAGCCGGTAAATCCATGTACAAACACCGAGAGCGAACGTGTAGGTTCTCCGACCACTTCAACGCGTTCGAAGCGCTTCAGTATTTCCTCCCAGAGCACGCGTAGCTGCATTTCCGCCAGCCGATTGCCCATGCAGCGATGGATGCCAAAGCCAAAGGATAGATGCTTGCGCACATTTTCCCTATCGATGATGAAGTCATCGGGGTTGGGGATATTGCGTTCATCCCGGTTACCCGAAATGTACCACATGATCACTTTTTCGCCGGCTCGAATGGTCTTGCCACCCAGCTCCGTATCCACCTTCGCCGTACGCCGCATGTGGGCCAGTGGCGTTTGAAAGCGGATCGTTTCAGACACCATGGTGTCGATGAGGCCCGGATCGGCAACAACCTTGCTGAACTGCTCGGGGTGGTTGTGCATAGCAAGCACACTGGCTGACATGGTACTGCGCGTCGTGTCATTGCCACCTATAATAAGCAATAGAAGATTCCCCAAGTACTCCTGTGGCTCCATATTTTTTGTGGCCTCGCCGTGTGCCAGCATGGAAATCAGGTCACGCCCTGGTGGCTGGTTCACTCGCTGATTCCACAGTTCGGTGAAATAGGTAAGACATTCGATCATCTCTTCCTGGCGCTGTTCTTCAGAGTCGATGATGTCACCGGGTATGGCCGTTGCCACGTCGGACCAGCGCGTTAACTTGCGCCGCTCATCGAATGGAAAATCGAACAGCGTCGCCAGCATGCGCGTAGTCAATTCGATGGAGACATGGTCCACCCAGTCAAATGTTTCTCCGACCGGTAAGTTCTCAAGCACTTCTATAGTGCGTTCGCGGATAATAGGTTCGAAGTGCCTGAGATTTTCGGCGCCGGTGATCGGGCTGACCACTGCCCGCTGCTCATCATGCTTGGGGCGGTCCATGGCGATAAACATGGGCAGCGGAAAATCATCCAGTGGATCGCGAATAGTGATGGAAGGTTCTGAGGAAAATATGTCGTGAGAGGTATCAACCTTCATGATGTCTTCGTAACGGGTCACCGACCAGTAAGGCCCCATTTCACTGCTCTGGCAGTAGTGCACCGGCGCTTCGTCACGCAGGCGTTTGAACCAGGTCCACATTACGTCTTGTTCAAACAGGTAGGGATTGGCTACGTCGATATCTTCCAGGGGTAGCGCGTAAGGGTCCTGCTTAACCTGGTCGAAGGAATAGGGTATTTCTGGGGCGGTCATGCTGTTTAGCCTTTTCTGGATATCGGGTGAGAGTCTAAGTGATATTTTGGTCTGGGCCAAATGGAATAGCCATTGCGTAGTTGCTCAGTTAAAACATGTGACTGGGTCAGGGGTCACGGGAGCACGGAGCACGGAGCACGCTAGCGCTCGTGCTCCTCAGTAACGGCGCCTGATTTAGACTTCGCCACTACCAGCCATAACTGAAAGTTGATTTGCGCTATCATCAGGCTTGTCACCCATATTCAGATCTACACCCTCTTTCAACTGGAGAGACCATGGACTTTTCTGACATCCGTTACGAGACCAGCGGCCGCATAGCGCGCATAACGCTGAATCGTCCGCACAGACTTAACGCAATATCGATGGTTATGCCCGGGGAGATTGCCAGAGCGGTTGAGCAGGCCAATCGTGACGATGGTATTCATGTGATTGTTCTGACCGGAGAGGGGCGGGGCTTTTGCAGTGGTTATGACCTGATCGACTTTGCCGAACAGGCGGGTGAGCAGCCGGGCTCCCAGCTTGGGGGAGGCGCCGCCGGCGATACCTGGGACCCCATGGCCGACTACTACGGCATGAAGCAAAATACCGAGAATTTCATGGCCTTGTGGCGCAGCTATAAACCCACCATCGCGCGTATACAGGGCCCGGCTGTAGCCGGCGGTAGTGATATCGCACTGTGTTGCGACCTGGCAGTCATGGCTAACGAAGCGGTAATCGGCTATCCGCCGGCGCGTGTCTGGGGTTGTCCCACCACAGCCATGTGGGTTTACCGGTTGGGGGCAGAGCGCGCCAAGCGCATGCTGCTGACGGGTGATTTGGTCTCAGGTGTTGAGGCGGCAGACATGGGCCTGGTACTGGAGTCTTTGCCACTGGAGGCGCTGGATGATCGTGTCGAGGCGCTGGCGCAGCGTATGGCCGGTGTGCCGAAAAACCAGCTGATGATGCAAAAAATGATGGTTAACCAGGCCTACAACAACATGGGTCTGGAAAACACTCAGATGTTCGCAACCCTGTTCGACGGTATGACCCGGCACAGCCCTGAGGGTAACTGGTTTAAACGCCGCTCAGAGGAGGCGGGTTTTAAGCAGGCCGTGCAGGAGCGAGACAGTGGTGCACCCATTGCTGACGGTTTCAGCAAGCCGCTTTCACCCTATAAAGGCTCCGCCGAGTAATTGGAGAGGTCTGTCCTATGAGTATTGATACGCCATGGCGAGAAGCCGCTCAGAACATGTTCTGGTACACGCCTCCGCTTACCTTGCTGGATGATAGTAATCCGCCATTCTACCGTTGGTACCCCGATGGCATTACCAACGCCTGTTACAACGCCCTGGATGTGCATGTGGAATCCGGCAGGGCAGAGCAGGTTGCGCTGATTTACGACAGCCCGGTCACCGGTACCAAGCGACAGTACACCTACGCCCAACTGCTGGATGAAGTTGCCAGATTTGCCGGCGTGCTGTCCGCGCAGGGTGTGGTCAAGGGTGACCGGGTGTTGATTTACATGCCAATGGTGCCGGAGGCGGTCATTGCAATGTTGGCCTGTGCTCGGTTGGGTGCAATACACTCTGTGGTGTTTGGTGGCTTTGCCAGTAATGAATTAGCGGTGCGCATCGATGACGCCACTCCCCGGGTTATCGTGTGCGCAAGCTGTGGCGTCGAACCGTCGCGGGTAGTTCCCTATAAGCCACTGCTCGATGCAGCCATTGAGTTGGCCGAGCACAAACCAGTATGTTGTGTGATTCTGCAGCGCCCTATGCAGGAGGCCAGTAGTGTGCCCGGCCGGGACATCGACTGGGATCGGGCAATGGCCACCGTTGAGCCTGCGCCGTGCATACCGGTGAACGCCAACGATCCGCTCTATATTCTCTATACCTCCGGGACTACTGGCGAGCCCAAGGGTGTGGTGCGTGATACGGGCGGCTCGATTGCTGTGCTGAAGTGGTCCATGCAAGCCATCTACAATGTTGAGCCGGGCGATGTGTACTGGGCCGCGTCTGATGTCGGCTGGGTAGTAGGGCATTCCTATATTGTTTACGCTCCGCTGTTCGCTGGTTGTACAACGGTGTTGTATGAGGGCAAACCGGTTGGCACGCCCGACCCGGGAGCCTTCTGGCGTGTGATAGAGGAATACCAGGTCAAGGTGATGTTCACAGCGCCAACCGCTTTTCGTGCCATCAAGAGGGAAGATCCCAAGGGCAAGTATCTGCAGCAGTATGACCTGTCGCATTTGCAGTCTTTGTTTCTTGCCGGGGAGCGCTGTGATCCGCACACGCTAGAGTGGGCAACGGAGAAACTCGGCGTGCCGGTGATAGATCACTGGTGGCAGACAGAGTCGGGCTGGCCTATCTGTTCGAATTGCCTGGGTCTTGAGCCGTTGCCCATTGTGCCGGGATCTCCGGCTCGGGCCGTACCCGGGTATGACGTGCAGGTTTTGGACAGTGAAGGTGAGGCAGTGCCTGCAGGCGATATTGGCGCGCTGGTCATTCGCAGTCCATTGCCTCCGGGTACCTTCACCACGCTTTGGAATGCGGATCAGCGTTTTGAAGATGCCTATTTCAAACGCTATCCCGGGTTTTATGAAACGGGCGATGCGGGCTATATCGATGACAACGGTTACGTGTTTGTGATGGCCCGCACCGATGATGTCATCAACGTGGCGGGGCATCGATTGTCTACCGGCGCGATGGAAGAAGTGCTGGCTGACGATGAAGACGTTGCCGAGTGCGCAGTTATTGGTGTGGCAGATCCAATCAAAGGGCAGGTGCCTCTGGGCTTGCTGGTTTTAAATTCTGATACCCAGGTAACCCAGGCCGCGGTAACGGCACGCGCAGTTGCCCATATCAGGGAGAAGATTGGTCCGGTTGCGGCCTTTAAGTTATGCGTTGTTGTACAACGTCTACCGAAAACCCGTTCCGGGAAAATCTTACGGGCCACCATGCGCAACATCGCAGATGGACAGGATTGGAAGATGCCAGCGACGATTGATGATCCTGTCATTCTTGAGGAAATCGCAGAGGCACTGGTACTAGTCGGGTATCCGCTTTCATGAGAAGCAGGGCCTGGCTGCACAGTGCTGTGCCACACCAAACCCCTCCAGTGCAGGGTATCTCTTCTTTAACAAGATGAAGGAGTGTTGAATATGAGGTGATGCATACGGATCAATCAAACTGCCCGCCACCTATTTGAATTCACCCGACTCTACTAAGCCTTCGTTGATTAACCCGCCATCCTCAATACGAAAGCGTGTCATATTCGATAGATGTGTGCCGCGCCCGTCCTTTTTATCGTATAAGTAGAAATATCGCTGTCGTTTGCTCTCGCCGAGGGTCGTATCTAATAGATTGATTCCATCGAATAGGCGCTCATGGGAGAGTTTGAGGGAATTGACTATGGTAGGCGTTACGTCCAAGAGAGAGGCTTCGGACTGCGACATGATCAGGGGAAAATCAGCCATATGGCCTGCAGGCTTAATTAATAGCAGGCTGCGCGCTCTAGCGTATTTGGGTAAAAAGCGAGCGATATCAGACTGACTGAAACTCAAAATCTCACCGTCAATAATTTTAAAGTGTGCACCGTGGTCACTTTGAATGATGATTGTTGACTCCTCAAAGCGACCTGCATCCTTAAGTTCACTGATAAAGTTGAGCATGATTCTCGTGGCACATTGCGCCTGTTCTATCGGGGAGGTAGAAACATCGCTGTTGTAGTGGCAATCCTTATCCAGGATGTAGGGGTGATGGGGGATCAACAAGTG
>JBLFXU010000099.1:0-8981 GCA_047609575.1 Bacteroidia bacterium
GGTCGGCCAATGTTTCCATGTTGGGCCTCATGTGTTGGCAAATAGCAGTAGCAGAAGATGATGCTCGCAACAGTGGCAGCGACCCACAGTGGCAGCAAGTCCAGTATCACAAGCGGCCAGAGTGCAAGCCACAAGAGGAATCCACCCAGCCCCCAAATGACCATGAACCAAGGCACACCACCGATGTATTTGCGGGCAATAGCCCGTTCATCTTGCTGGCTCATAGCCAGCTCCCGCGGAATTTAGCCAGTAGCCCGAGAAGCAACCCCAGGGCCATGGCGGCATGGAGGCTGGAAACACCGAATGGGAGGGTGATAGCTGCGGCATCCAATACGGCAGCCCACATGGGCGCAAACAAGAACACACCAAAAAAGACCGGTCCCCAGGATAGTAATTTACTCAGCGATTCAGGCATCGGTCAGGTTTCCGTAGCGCGAAAGTTCGTAACAGTTTAACAAAGACGCGAGCATACCATTGTCACCAGCCCAGATAGCGTGGCACTCGTTGTTTATAGGCCTGGTAAGCCGTGCCATGACTGCGTGCAAGATGACCTTCCTCTTTGAGAATCATGGCGTGAGTGGCTGCCAGGCAGATGAGTAGGAGGCTGAGCAGCACCGCGCTCTGTAGAAGAATGCCATAGCCGGCGAAGCCCGTCAGATAGGCGACAAAAAAAGGATTACGACTGAAGCGATAGATGCCGCGTTCGATCAGGTCTGTTTGCTGATTTTGTAACACGCCGACTCGCCAGGAGTCGCCAAGGTCTTTCAGGGCAGATCGGGCGATCAGCAAGCTGGCTAATAGAAGGACTAGCCCAGCAGTCTGTGTCAGGTTGGCGGGGAGTGCAGCGTCTGGCCCGGGAGGGCCATTGAGTATCGCCTGGGCGATAGCGACGAGGATAAATATGACAAACAGCCCGATGGCCAGGTTGGCTTCCAGATTGCTGCCTCGTATAGGCCCGTCGAGTCGCCGCTTCAGGCGAAAATTCTTGGCAAAGAACATGCCCTGGAAAAGTAATTGGTGAAGGATGATTAGCCAGGCAAGAGTATTCATATTGCGAGTGCAGTCGGCGGGGTTTTTCCCGCTGCGTTAGAGCTCACGTCACCAGTGTCTGGGGGCGACGTGGTGCCTGGGTATTCTTGTGGATCAAAACGAAGAGACATTGATAGAAGCATTGATAGGAGTATTGATGCGGGTGACGACGTTAGCGTTGGTAGCACGTTATATTCCAGTGGTGGCAATGGGGTAAAAAGTACGCGCTTCGCTTGAATGGGTCAACGCGCGGTGGAAAGGCGAATGAGCAAAAATTAATACCATCGTATTATATAATTGAGCTACTATAAGCACCCGGATCATCTGCATATTTGCTGGAGCGCCCTATGCGTCGACTGTTCTGCGCACTACTGCTGTTGTGGTTGTCCCCCTTGTTGGTTGCTGCAGAAGGGGGAGACGGCCGTCCCAATATTATCGTCATGGTGGCCGATGATATTGGCTGGGCGGATGTGGGCTTTCACGACGGGGAGATTGATACACCCTCCCTGGACCGACTGGCGAGTGAAGGCGTTGAGCTGTCACGCTTCTATACCACTCCGATATGTTCTCCCACGCGCGCTGCGCTCATGACAGGGCGCGACCCCATACGTCTGGGCGTGGTGTATGGCGTCATCATGCCCTGGATGAACAACGGCATTCATCCGGATGAACATTTCATGCCCGAGACCTTCCTGGCTGCCGGCTACCAGACGGCGATGGTGGGCAAGTGGCATTTGGGGCACGCGCTGCAGGCCTATCATCCGAACAGCCGCGGCTTTGAGCATTTTTACGGTCACTTGCACACCGAGGTGGGTTACTTCCCTCCGTTCAGCAATCAAGGTGGTAAGGACTTCCAGCAAAACGGTATTTCCATTGAAAAAGACGGCTACGAGTCGTTTGTTCTGGCCGAGGAAGTGTCGCGCTACATCCGTGACCGGGATGAGCAGCGTCCCTTCTTCCTCTACATGCCTTTCATCGCGCCGCATACTCCACTGGACGCGCCACAAGACCTGCAAGATAAGTATGCAGATTTGAAAGATACCCGCAAAAAAGCACGTAGCAAAAACACCGATGAAACCCGGCGTATGAGTCGCATGATGATGCAATCCAGCGCGCGGCCTATGTACGCGGCGGTAGTGGATGGGATGGATCAGGCCATTGGTCAGGTGCTGGCGACGCTGGACAAGGAAGGCATAGCCGATAACACCATAGTATTGTTTTTCAGTGATAACGGCGGGGCGGCCTACGCCACCGGCGGTGCCGACAACGTGCCCCTACGCGGTGGTAAAGGTGATACCTGGGAGGGCGGTATTCGGGTAGTTTCGGTCATGCGTTGGCCCCAGCAGCTTAAAGCCGGAGAAAAAATGGATCAGATCATGACGGCTATGGATGTCTTTCCAACACTGGCCAGCGCCGCAGGGCTGAAACCGGGTAATGACAAGTTCAAATTGGATGGCAGGGATATGTGGCCTGCGCTGAGCAAGGGTAAGCAGGTTCCCCGAGAAGATCTTGTTTTCTTTGCCTCCGAAACGCCTATCCGTGGCTCATTTATGTTCACTGCGTTCAATGACCACTGGAAGCTGGTGCAGGAGGTGCAGCAGGGTCTGCTATCGGCGACAGTAACTAACCATCTGTTCAATATTTCTGACGACCCTTATGAGTACAACAACCTCGCGTCACAGTATCCGGATGTAGTGCGTGAGATCGCTGGAGAAATCCATTATTGGCGCACGCTGTATCCGGTGGCGGGAACTCGGTCTGAGTTGGTGCCTCCGCCCGGTTGGCGCGCACCGCTTGATTGGTCCACTTATCCCCGCTCTGTGGAGGAAACCCAGGGCGAGCCTGCGCCGGGAATGCCACCCGCCCACGCCCTTATCCCGCTCGATTGGCAACACGGGGAGGCGGGTCGCCTGATCTACAACTGCGAGCCTTACCGGATGATTGGTGGCGGAGCCTGCAAGTAAGGGCGGGACCTGTCAATAAGTGTTGATGTGGGTTCTTGCACCGAGCCAGAAGAAAAAAGCTATAGCCCCGGGGGTTCTGTGTTGAGCGGCGCCATGACCTCCAGGTGATCATTGATGATCTGCAGAAACGTCGCCCCGTACTTCGCCAATTTACTTTCCCCCACCCCTGTAATTTCCCCGAACTGCTGCATGTTGGACGGCAGTAGGGCGCACATCTCCTGCAGACTTCGATCGTGGAATATAACGTACGGTGGTACGCCTTGTTCGTCAGCTAGAGCCTTGCGACAGGCACGCAGCGCTTCAAAGAGTACCGCGTCAATGTTGTCGGGGACTGCGCTGCGTGTGCTTTTTTTGCGGGCGGCTTTGCCTGGGTCCCGGCGCAGGTCCAGTGACTCTTCGCCGCGCAGCAGGGGTCGACACTTGTCCTGTAAGCGCAGTGCGCCGTAGCCCTCCAGATCAACGCCCAGAAAGCCCCGGGCCACCAGTTGCCGGAACACGGAGCGCCATTGGTTATTATCCATGTCTGCGCCAATGCCGAAGGTTGGCAGGGCGTCATGACCAAATTGCAGCACCTTGTCGTTGCGATTGCCGCGCAGTACCTCGATAAGATGATTCACTCCGAAGCGCTGCCCCGTTCTATAGGCAGCGCTCAGGGCTTTCTGCGCGGCTTCTGTGCCATCGAATGTGTCGACCGGCTCCAGGCAGGTGTCACAATTGCCACAGGCTTCGAGGAGATCCTCGCCAAAGTAATCGAGCAGTGACTGGCGACGGCAACTGGTGATTTCGCACAGGCCGAGCATGGCATTGAGTCGTTGCTGTTCTGCCCGACGGTGGGCTTCACTGCCCTCCGAAGAGGCCATCATCTGGCGTAGTTTGATTACGTCATTAAGGCCGTAGATCATCCAGGCGTCGGCGGCGGCGCCATCCCGCCCTGCGCGTCCTGTTTCCTGATAGTAGGATTCTACGGTCTTGGGCATATCCAGGTGTGCCACAAAGCGCACGTCGGGTTTATCAATGCCCATGCCAAAGGCAATAGTGGCCACCATGATCAGGCCATCTTCGCGCAGGAACCGCGTCTGGTGGTCAGAGCGCATCTGGGCGGGCAAGCCGGCATGGTAGGGCAGGGCATTGAACCCCTCTTGGCATAGCATGCGTGCGGTCTCCTCTGTCTTTTTGCGCGACATGCAATAGACAATGCCCGCGCTGTGCAGATGTTCGTCCTTGAGGAAACGCAGCAGTTGCTGCTTTGGACTATTTTTTAGCGCAATACGGTAGCGGATATTGGGGCGATCAAAGCCGGCGATAAATTGGCGTGCATTTTCTAGTCCCAGCCGCAGGACGATTTCCTGGCGGGTGCGAGCATCAGCCGTGGCTGTGAGTGCAATACAAGGAATGCTGGGGAAGTACTCCTGCAATAGGCTGAGCTTTAGATAGTCTGCGCGAAAATCATGGCCCCACTGGGATACACAGTGGGCCTCGTCGACGGCAAATAGCGAAAGTGTGGCACTGCGCAGTAGATTGAGAGTGCGTTCCTGGGTGAGTCGTTCGGGGGCGATATACAGAAGGTCCAGCTCTCCTGCACTCAGTGCTTGCTCAATTTGTGCCGCCTGTGCCGGTGCCAGTGTTGAATTCAGGTAGGCTGCCCTGACGCCCAGCTGCTGCAGGGCGCTGACCTGGTCTTGCATCAGGGCTATCAAGGGAGAGATGACCACGGCGCAACCCGGGCAGACCAGCGCAGGAACCTGGTAGCACAGGGATTTCCCGCCGCCCGTAGGCATTAATACCAGCGCATCCTCGCCCGAAAGCAGGGTGTTGATAACCTCTTCCTGTGGTGGCCGGAAGGCGTCGTAGCCAAATACAGATTTGAGGATGTGTTGGGCGTCAGTCATGCGCCGCCAGTATAACCTCCCCGGGACAGTTCGCGCCCCGGGGAAAGTAAATGATAGAATTCTCCGCTTTCGTTAATCTCAATAGAGTGGACTATCGCAAATGGCTTCAGATTCAGAAAATCACCTGGCGAGTGTAAATCGCTTTATTGCCCTGGCTAATCAGTTGAAGGAAGAGGGCCTTGAGCCCAATGTCGTGGGCGGTGCCTTGATGACAGCTGCCGGTGTCTTCGCCAGTTTTGTGGCGGGCGGTAATGAGGGTGGACTCAACGAGTCCGGCGTGGCAAAGGTGACCGCTGTATTCAAGAAAGAGTTGGAACGCGTTGAGCAGGTGAAGAAAGACGGTAAAGAGCTGGCTTGATCGGATCAGTCGGATGGACCGGGTAAGCTGGCCAGTTGCTGATCGAAATAGCCGGGTGCGAGCTTGCTTTTCAGCTCCTTGAAGGGCAGTGGTTTGCTGAACAGGAAGCCCTGGATGACACTGGCGCCATAGCGGCGTAAGAATTGGTACTGCTCGTGTGTTTCTACGCCCTCTGCCACCAGATCCAGGCCCAGGCTGCGCGCCATGGCGATGATCGCAATGATCAGGCTGGCGTCGTTTTCACTCTTATCAAAATCGATGACGAAACTTCGATCTATTTTCAATTCATCCAGTGGAAACCGGCTTAGGTAACTCAGGGAAGAGTAGCCTGTACCAAAGTCATCAATGGAGAGTTGAACACCCAGGGCTTTCAGGGCTGTCAATGAATTTAGTGCTGATTCTGATCCATCCATCATGATGCCTTCGGTCAATTCCAGCTCCAGTCGGCGCGGGTTTAGCCCGGTTTCAGCAATTATTTGCGCTACACGTTCAACTAGTCCGCTATTGAATTGCAGGGCAGACACGTTGACAGACACTTTTGGCAGCTCTATCCCCAACGATTGTAGTTCTACCATCTGGCTGCAAGCTTCTTTAAGACCCCATTCTCCCAGTGCACTGATCAGGCCCATTTCCTCAGCCAGTGGTATAAATTTGAATGGGGGGATTAGTCCTTGCTCCGGGTGTTGCCAGCGCATCAATGCTTCTGCGCCAATGACTTTGCCGGTACTTGTGTCTACCTGCGGCTGGTAGTGCAGTACTAGTTCATTGCGCTCTATCGCTTTGCGTAGGTCGTTTTCCAGCGTGAGTCGCTCTACACCTGCTTCATCCATACTGGAGTTGTAGAACGTGAAGTTGTTTTTGCCGCTGCCTTTGGCGTGGTACATAGCGGTGTCCGCCGCTTTTAGCAAACCCTCAACAGTGGCTGCATCGCGCGGGGCGATGGCGATACCAATACTGGGTGTGACGACCAGTTCATGGCCGTCTATGGTCATGGGCCGGCTGAGTGTATCCAATATTCTGCGTGCGACGGCTGCGGCAGATTCCGGGTCATCCAGTTCGTTCAGTACCACGGTGAATTCGTCGCCACCCAGGCGCGATAGTTCGATCCCTGCGGAACTCTCAGGAAAATGTCCTGCAAGATCGCTGGTTCTGATGCTGCCAGTCAGTCGCTTGGCGATTTCGCGTAGCAGCAGGTCTCCCGCGCTATGTCCAAGGGAGTCGTTGATGCGCTTGAAATTGTCCAGATCCAGGAAAATCAGCCCAAGCGTTTGAGACTTGCGGTGCGCGAGGCGCAACAGAAGGTCCAGCTGCTCGGTAAACAGGCGGCGATTGGGTAGGCTAGTGAGGCTGTCGTAGTAGGCCAGTTTGTGCAGCCTGTCACGGGTGTGCGTCACTTCCTTTACGGCCCTATTGAGTTCCTGATTGCGACGGAAGAGCTGTGTCGTGCGTTCCTCCACCTTCATGCTGAGCAGTTGGTGGTCCACATCCATTTGCGTTTTGTAAGTGTTGAGGCCGCCGATGATAGTGTTCAACAGGGCTACGATATCTTTGAACTCACCGGCTTTCTCCAGACCGCGGGACTTTACGGTGCGGCCGGCGGCAATGTCGTCAGCCATGCGCACGAGAATGGAAAAAGGCGCAGTGATACGTCGGGTGAGGAAGACGCTCAGTACTGCAAATGACAGCACGAACAGTACCGCGAGGACCAGCACGCCGGCCAAGGAAGACAGTGTGTTTAGAGCCAGCATGCTGGCGCTCAAGCCGACGCCTACATAGCCCAGTACAAATCGACTGTTGGCTCTGTGGGATGTGGCCTGAGCCTGTTCGTAGCGCACTGGGTCGATGTTCGTGTCCAGCGGGTTGAGCACAGAGAAGACCGGTATGGTGAGGTCCCAAAGCTGGTCCGCGGCGATCAGGCTGCCCAGTAGGCCGAAGGCCTGCGGTGATCCCTTGATCGTCCTGGTCGTGAGGCCGGTTTCCCCGACTGAGTTTGTGCCGCGAAGATGTGGGAAGTCCAGTGCTGTGAGCGCGCTACCCTGGCCTTGTGACTCACTCAGTGGTGTGCCAACAGTATCCATGATCAGGGCATAGCGGATGGGGGAGGCGTCGTCCGCCAGACTCTTGAGCCATTTCTGTTGGGCAGGAGCGTCGTGAAAGTAAATTGAGGCTGGAAGACCGGGGCTCATTTGCACTTGTTCGGTAAGCTGCTGGATGAGCGCTGCCCGGTTGGCGTTATAGTCGCGGTAGAAAGTGACACTTGAAAATAGGCAGGCCGCCACTAGTGCGGTCATTATGACCAGCGAGTTAATTTTGCCCGCGACGGTCATGTCCCAGTCCCCGTTTGTTGAGTGCATTCACACGAATCCCAGTGCTGCACCAAAAGAAGGTACAGTGGAAAAGGTTCGCCTAAAAAAAGTACCACGAGACCTTTCTCGAGGGCAATTGTGCATATTGCCGTCCGCGCGAAGGTACTTCTCTTAGGCTGCAGCGCGTCGTTCGGGTAAAACGCGTCGATCGTGGGTGATCAGAATGCCATTGACGGTGAGCGGAAAGGTGATAGGGCGGCCACTGCGGCGGTCTGAAGTGCTGCGTTCGATGACATTGTACGGGGCAGGCCCATGACCATGCCTGCGACCTTCTTCTGAAACATAGTTCCTTGCAGCCACAGTGAACACGTAGGCCGATATGACGATCGCCCCAAAGCCCATGATACCGAGGATAATTAGCACCGCGTCCATTAGTTGTTACAGTTCCTTAGCTCGTTTTGCGGAAGGTGTAACATATACATGCAAAAATCGCGCCGGAATTGGAAATACTTACTTTAACTCAGTCGCTTGGGGCTATGTTAGCGCTGTGCCGGTGTGCCAACAACAGTGCGTTGTATGATTTTCTGACACATTTGGGTCAGCGGGAGGAATTGACTAGAGGAATTATCGGGCGCCTTTACCGAAAAGGACGACTTCAACGGTGTTGAGGGTGATCATGAAATCCAGAAACAGACTCTGGTTCTTCACATAATAGAGGTCGAACTGTAATTTCTGCCGGGCATCGTCTTCGGATGAGCCATAGGGGTAGGACATCTGCGCCCATCCAGTAATGCCGGGTTTTACCGCGTGACGCGAGTGGTAGAAGGGGATAGCCTCCGCCAATTGCCGGACAAACTCTGGACGTTCCGGGCGGGGGCCTATGAAAGCCATGTTGCCGGATATTACGTTGAATATTTGCGGTAGCTCGTCAATTCGCGTGCGGCGAATAAAAGAGCCTACCCTGGTGACGCGACTATCATTTTTTGTGGCCCAGCGGGCTTTGCCGTCACCCTCAGCATCGACACTCATACTGCGAAATTTTATTACCCGAAAGGCTTTGCCATTCAGCCCGACCCGTTCTTGACTGAAGAAAATCGGCGCTTTGAAGCCGTCTTCCATCCAGATAGCTGCGGCCGTGATGAGCATGATTGGCCAGGTGCCCATCAACAGGATGAAGCTGGATAAAATATCAAACAAGCGTTTGGTCATTGAGCCTGAGGCGTTGCTGCGCAGGTCCTCGGTTAGAGTCATCCAGCCAGGTGTGGCGAAGTCGACCAATATTTTCCCCGCTTCCCGCTCGAAAAAGTTGACCAGGTTCAGCACTTTTACGCCCTGCAGCCTGCACTTGAACAACTCGTCACGGGGTGTGGTGTCGCGCTTGTTGTCCAAGGCAACAATGATTTGGTCGATCTCGGTTTGCCGGGCGTATTCGGCT
>JBLFXU010000100.1:0-8958 GCA_047609575.1 Bacteroidia bacterium
CATCAACGTGCGCGAGGTGCGCCTGATTACCAAGATCATCGACAAGGTGTATGCCGATGTAACGCGGGAGAAAACCTTCTCCCTGCGCTACAAAGTGGGCACCATGATGGAAACACCCAGAGCAACCCTGGGTGCAGATCGACTAGCGCCAGAGGTGGAGTTTATGAGTTTCGGCACCAACGATCTGACGCAGATGACCTACGGCTTTTCACGCGATGATGCGGGCAAATTTATTCCCAAGTACCTCGGAGAAAAACTCATCGACGTCGACCCCTTCGTGTCTCTGGACCAGCGCGCTGTAGGACGACTCATGGAGATGGCGATTCGCGAAAGCCGCGCCGTTAAAAAGGGCATCAAGTATGGTATCTGCGGCGAACACGGTGGTGATCCGCGCTCAATACAATTTTGTCACGATCTTGGCCTGGATTACGTGTCTTGCAGTCCCTTCAGGGTGCCGGTCGCGCGTATTGCGGCGGCGCAGGCTAACGTGGGACTAGACCGCGACGAGTGAGATTAGTCGTCTAATCAGTCGCCAATAAGTTCTTCTTTCAGCACAAATTTAAGGACTTTACCCGCGGGGTTACGCGGCAGCGCGTCGACTTCGTGGAGCCGCAACGGCAATTTGTATTTTGCCAGATGCGCCCCGGCAAATTCGCGTAACTGCTCCAACGACAGTTCGTGGCCCTTATTCAGTGCGATAACAGCCGTGACGGCCTCCCCCCATTTTTCATCGGGTAAGCCAATGACCGCCACCTCCAGGATGGCTTCGTGCTTATACAACACACTTTCCACCTCCGCCGGATAAACGTTCTCGCCGCCAGAAATTACCATGTCCTTCAGGCGATCACAGATAAACAGAAAACCGTCATCGTCCAGGTACCCGACATCACCTGAGTGAAACCAGCCCTGGGGATCGATGGCTTCAGCCGTAGCTTCGGGCCGATTCCAGTAGCCCTTCATGATATTGGGGCCGCGCAAACAGATTTCACCTTTTACTCCAGGACCCACCGACTCATTAGTGTCATCGACGATGCGCATATCACTAAAGATGGGTGCCTGGCCGGCAGAACCCAGCTTGCTGATAGCCCACTCAGGCGTCAGAAAAGAGGCAAAGGGAGACGTTTCGGTTAAACCATAGCCCTGGCAAAAATCCACACCGCGCGCGCTATACAGCTCAATCAGAGACTCCGGTACGGGGGCCGCGCCACACATGAAATTGCGCACGGAACTCAGATCTGCTTCAGCGAATTGCGGCAGCTGCGCGATAAACAAAAACATCGCCGGGGCGCCGAACATATGACTGACCTTATAGCGCTGAATGCCCTCCAACACCTGCGCTGCATCAAAGTTACGCAGCAGCACCACATGGGCACCCTGATGGAAAGCATGCAGGGTCATCACGTTGAGTCCACCAATGTGAAACAGCGGCGCTGCCGTTAGCACAATGTCTTCGCGCGACGCACTGAACGCCAGCGATGAGTTGATGTTATTCCACATAATATTGCCATGGGTGAGCATGGCGCCCTTGGGTAAGCCTGTTGTGCCGGACGTGTACATAATTACCGCCACGTCATGAATATCAACCGAAACGGCTGCTTCCAGCGGCGCCGCTGCGTCTCGTTCGGTATCCAGGTGCGGCCAGTCCGCCGCTTCAGATTCGCTACTGAAGTACTGGCGACAGCACAGCTCATCGCGAACCGGCTCCACCACTGGACGTAACATATCGTCAACAATCAATGTTTGCAGACCCGCGTCATTGACAATGAAAAGCAGTTCCTGGGCTGTGAGCCGAAAGTTAAGCGGGACAAAAATCGCGCCAAGGGCCTGAGCGGCAAACATCGTTTCCAGCAGCGCCGGGTGATTTACCCCCAGATAACCGACCCTGTCTCCGACACAGGTGCCCTTGTTGCGCAGCAAAGTCGCCTGACGGCGAACCCTGTCTGCAAAGTCAGCATAGGTAAACGTCTGGTCTTCAAAAATCAGCGCAGTGCGCTCTGGGTTCAACTGGGCGCGCCGCAACATCGTGCCCGCAAGATTCGGTTCCATTCCTGGCCTATTCACGCTCTCTCTCCCTGTCATGCCCTGTGTTGTCGCAACGGTTGCGCAACGCGGCTTTTATGCCCCAGAGCCAAAAATCAAACTAAAACTAAGTAGCGCCGGGGATACTATCATGGAGTAATTCGCCGTAGAGTATTTTACGACACGTGCAGAACCAACCCAGGATAACCCTATGACTGGCAATAGCTGGCAATAGCTCGCAGGTCTTTGATCTCGACGAGGTCACCGCCAAACTGAAAGGCGAGGCGGCGGAATATCTGGAGTTTCTCAATGTCCCCGCACTAAATTGTGGTATCTACTTCCTGGCCGCCGGCAGCAGCGACATGCAGGCACCCCATGACGAGGACGAGGTTTATATCGTGCTCAAGGGCAAGGCCCGCATGCGGCTCAATAACGAGGAGCGAGACGTGGGCCCCGGCTCACTGCTCTATGTTAGCGCGACTACCGAACATTCATTTTTCGAGATTCATGAGGATATGACGCTGCTGGTTCTGTTTGCCGCCACCCCGCCCAACCGCGGTTAGGACCTGGCCCGCTGACACCCGGCGAACGGGCAGCCATCAGACAGGTAAATAGGCGCTATTGGTCCCACAACTTAAGCTTCGAACTAAAATCTGCTAACGTTGCGCTTCTTTTGATCACGCGAGCAGCTTCTCCATGACCAGCAGTTTTTATCCGCCCCAACGCACCCTAATGGGCCCAGGTCCGTCAGATGTCTCCCCGCGAGTTTTGGGCGCCCTGTCCCGCCCTACCATTGGCCACCTTGATCCTCTGTTCATTAATCTGATGGACGAAATCAAGGTGCTCCTGCAATTTGCCTTCCAGACCCAAAATGCACTGACCCTGCCGATCTCGGCGCCCGGCTCAGCCGGCATGGAGGCCTGCTTCGTCAATCTGGTCTCGCCCGGCGACAAGGTCATTGTTTGCCAGAATGGTGTTTTTGGCGGACGTATGAAAGAAAACGTCGAGCGCTGCGGCGGTGTCGCCATCATGGTGGAAGACGCCTGGGGTGACCCCGTCACCGTGAGCAAGGTAGCGGCAGCATTCGATGAACACGACGATAGTGCCATCCTGGCCTTCGTACACGCCGAAACATCCACCGGCGCCAGCAGCGATGCCGCTGCCCTGTGCCAACTGGCTACACAACGCGGCGCTCTGAGCATCGTCGACTGCGTGACTTCCCTTGGTGGCATTGTGGTCGCTGCAGATGAATGGGGCGCCGACGCTATCTACTCTGGCACCCAGAAATGCCTGTCCTGTGTACCGGGTATCTCGCCTATCACCTTTAGTGATCGGGCTGTCGAACGTATCAGTCAACGCGAGCACAAAGTACAAAGCTGGTTTCTGGATATGCAACTGGTGATGGGTTACTGGGGCGGCGCAAGCAAGCGTGCCTACCATCACACCGCTCCGGTGAACAATCTCTATGCCCTGCATGAATCGCTGGTAATGCTGCAAGAAGAAGGCCTGCAAGCGGCACACGCACGCCACCGGCTCAATCATGAAGCGCTGGTCGCCGGTCTGGAAGCAATGGGGCTGTCGATGGCGGTTGCCGCAGAATACCGCCTGCCGCAGCTTAACTCGGTGCTTATCCCCGATGGCGTGGATGACGCCGCGTTACGCAGCGCACTACTGTCAGAGTTTGATCTGGAAATCGGTGCTGGCCTTGGCGCCCTGGCCGGGAAGACCTGGCGCATTGGCCTTATGGGACACGCCAGTTGCGAACGCAACGTGTTGCTCTGCCTGAATGCGCTGGAGGCCATTTTGGGCCGGCAGGGAGCGAGCATTAACAAAGGCGTAGCGTTGGATGCCGCCAAGGCAATCTACCCGGCTAACTAGACGACAAACCAAGGCCCAGACCAAACGCTGCTGGCCTAGTCTCCGGTCAGCATCTGCCACATGCGTGCACCCGCATCCGGCCCCGAGCGCCGGTGCACCAGGTAGTCCGCATGATCAGTCTGTGCTGCATCGGGGCGCAGCTCCAGGCTCCACAACGGCGCTACCTCGTTGGGCAGCATTGAATAGCGGATATCGATAATCCGATTTTTGTGAACGGGGTCGCGGGCAATATAGCCATTGCTGAACCAGCGAAACCGTTCCACATCGCGCGCCTGTTGCGAGTCAGCCCGCAGCCATGGCATATCCCTGCCAATATCGAACTTCTGAACACTCTCCCCCGGAAATACCCGTGGCTTAAGCGTTGCGCGTACCGCATCGACATAAAACTCCCGCTGCGTCTCGTAAACAACCTTCCACACCAGGATATTGCCAAAGCTGGGCTTGGCCTCCAGACGCAGCGGGGTGTGTCCACGATTGCTCGCCAGTTCCTGCCCCATCGCTATGGCCTCGTCGCGCTGCCATACTCCCAGCGCCATGTAAGACAGTGCCCAGGCAAGCGCAATCTGCGCGTACAGGGGACGACGTCGACGCGCAGCGATGACGACCCCAAACAGCAATGGCAGCGTAAACAACGGATCGATAATGGAAATTGTGTTCCAGGCAATGCGAACATCACTGAAAGGCCAAAACAGCATCGTGCCATAGGTGGTGCAGGCATCAAGTACCGCATGGGTGGCGTAACCGAGCGTACAAAACAGCCAGGTCTGACTAAATTTTAAGCCACGCCTTCGCCCCAGCAATTGATGCAGGACCAACGCGCAGATCGCGCCACCCAAAGGAATAAATATCAGTGAATGTGTGAACTGTCGATGGTACTCAAGAAAAAGGAGCGGATCGGTACTGGAGCGTATCAACACATCCAGATCAGCCGCCATACCGGACAAAAATCCCAGCACGCCGGCTATGGCAACACGCTCGCCCCGATGACTCGCCTGCGGCAGGGAAGCGCCCAGAACACCCTGAGTCAATGGATCCATCAGGAAATGCGATGCTGTGTATTCACATCCTTGTGGTCGTAGGAGTGCTTGTCATAAATCTCCAGCACCGTGCTCTGGCTATGGCGCATTTCATCGCCCTGCACTGTGATGGTGTGGCTAAATCCAGTGGTGCGTGCCTTGTTAAACATAAAGGGTGCCTGAATAACGCCAAATTCGTCTGCGCCCGCCTCGGCGGCCACCTCAAACACCAATTCACCGGATAAATCCACAGGTTGTGCCAATTTGCCGCCAGCCGCCACACCACGTGGAATCGTGAAACTCTCAACCAGGGTGTCGTCAGCGGGGTCCCAGAGCCAGTAAACGACCTGGTCATGGAATAACTCGTCATTGGATTTGCGACGGACAACCTCGTGATAGCGCACAATCGAAAGGGGCTGCTCCTCAGCATTGGTGACATCACCCGCCGCAATGAATTCGATGGTTTCATAGTATGGATTGCGCTCATCGCCATCCGGCTCCGGCGCAAGGTCCACACCCTTGTCCCCTTTCCAGGTACCCACCAATGCCGCCAGCGGGCCATATTCAACGCCGTCGCTAACTGTCGCTGCAATCATGTCGTAAACTCCTTAAAGCCAAAAAACGATAAAATCCAAAAATAGGCGGTGAATGTACCGGAATCTATTTCAGGACACTAGTACTGCACTGGCACTGCGCCGCTGGGACGGGACGGCACTACGATACCTACCGGCAGAGCGAACAAACACGCATCGTTAGTGTCCCATCTACACGGAGTCGATAACGCCGCCTCACTAATACGCGGCCACGCGCCTCATCCATCAGCGCATCAACACAACTGAACAACCACGGGATTTATTCATGCGAGCAACAAAACTGATCATTCTGGGCTGCATCGCTGCCCTCACGGCCTGCACAGTCAACCCCTATACGGGCGAGGAGCAGGCCAGCAACGCAGCAAAATATGGCGCGGGAGCCGCTGTGATTTGTGCGCTGGTGGGTGCCATGGATTCCAGAGAGAAAGCACGCAATGCGGCGCTGGGCTGTGGCCTGGTAGGTGCCGGAGTAGGCGCCTATATGGATGTGCAGGAAGCAAAACTGCGTGACCAGCTGGCAGGCTCGGGCGTTCGCGTAGTTCGTGAGGGCGACAATATTCGTCTGGTCATGCCCGGCAGCATTACGTTTGAAACCGACTCCTACAATCTGCGCCAGGACTTTTTCGACGAACTGGACTCGGTTGCATTGGTGCTGGCGAAATATACCGACACCACTCTGCGTATCTCTGGCCATACAGACAACACCGGTAGCCGGGCATACAACCAACAGTTATCCGAAAACCGTGCCCAGAACGTGACTGACTATCTGGTCAGCCGTGAAGTGGTGCACGAGCGCATCTACGTGCAGGGCTTGGCCTTTGACCAGCCCATTGCTGACAACAGCAGTGCGGACGGCCGCGCGCGCAACCGTCGGGTTGAACTGACTATTCTGCCGTCGCCAAGCTGAGTCAGTGTAGCAACCTGTCAGGTCAGGCCTGGGACGCGCTGCCCCAATAGTTGAAGCCGGCGATACGTGGCGTACTGGGGAGGTACATCGTCTCCATTTTGGCAATGGCGAAGCCGCCCTCATCCAGCAGTGCAGGAATGTCGCGATTCAGATTACAGCCGCCGGCGATCTTGCGCCACAGAGGGTTAATTCTGGCTTGCCACTTTTGCACACCAGGATCCGGGGCTTCGCCATGTTCGCAAAAAATCAATTTTCCGCCGGGGCGCAATACTCGCCCCATGTCCCGCAATGCCTTAATGGGGTCTGGAATGGTGCACAGCGCGAAGGTCACCAGAACAGTATCAACACTGTCCGTTTCAAGAGGGATTTCTTCCGAAGGCAGGCCTACAAATTCCACCTCAAAAGGCAGCCCCTTGGCGCGTTCTCCCGCCAAGCGCCAGGATTCCTCTGAGGGATCAAGCCCTATCAGTTTCTCAACCTTGGAACCGTCATAGAAAGGTAGATTCAAGCCCGTGCCAATGCCGATCTCCAGCACCGTTCCCTGCGCCTGTGGAACGACCTTCTCACGTTGATACATGATTGGCTTTGACCCGCAGGCACAGTTGATAAAACGCGGCATGATTACGCGATCATAAAAACCCATAATGACTATTCCTCCAGCTTGCGGCGGTTGCCGTAGTTATATTAGTTACATTCGTTGCTTTCGTGACGCAGCTTGCCAGCCTGATGCCCCGGCAAAAATAGGATACAGTACAGACAAGCCAACAAGGAAGGAATCGGCATGTTTGAATCCCTGCCACAGGGACCGACCATAAAAAACGGCGAATACGAAGAGCGCGCAGAAACGCTGCGCCATGAATTGCTGCAGGCCCAATTTGCGCTTGACGATTCCCAATGCCCGACCCTGCTAGTAATCGGCGGCGTTGACGGTGCCGGCAAAGGCGCGCTAGTGCATCGCCTTACCGAGTGGATGGACGCACGAGGCATCGAAACCAGCACCTACTGGATGCATTCCGACGAAGAGGTATCCCGGCCCTATTTCTGGCGGTTTTGGCGCAAATTGCCAAAACGCGGCTCTATCGGGATATTTCTTGGCTCCTGGTACCACGGCCCCACCCAACTGGCGATTGACGGCATGCTGGACGACTGTGATCTGGCGAAACAAGGGGAACAGCTGCGCTTCTTTGAAGACATGCTGACCGATGACGGCGCCCTCATCATCAAGCTCTGGCTGCACATCGACCGAAAAACACAAAAACTACAGCTCACAGAGAGAGCCGGTAAGCAACAAAATCCGCGTGTAACCGACAGGCCCTACGAAATCCGGGGTGGCTTCGACGAGCACCTGACAGTAGCCTCAAGTTTACTGGGCGCAACATCCAGCAAAAGAAACCCTTGGCACCTGATCGACGCTACAACCCGTAATCATCGTGAGCTGGCAGCTGGCGATCTGATATTAACGGCGATGCAGGCCAGGCTAGCCGCACTGCCTGATAAAGATACCTCAGTAGCGAAAAAGCCAAGCACCGCCAAAAAACACAAACGCCTCGCATCGGTAGACCTTGAGCAGCGCATTAAGCGTTCTGACTACAAAAAACAATTGAAGCACTGGCAAGCCAAACTGCAGGACCTGGCGTGGCAGGCGTACAGTGACGAACGACCAGTGGTCGCGTTGTTCGAAGGCTGGGATGCCGCAGGCAAAGGCTCTGCCATTCGTCGTGTGACCAGCGCCATCGACCCACGCCTGTTTCAACTGGTGCAAATCGCCGCGCCCAGCGATGAAGAACTGGCACATCACTATTTGTGGCGTTTCTGGCGCAAGCTGGAGCGCGACGGTCGCTGCACATTCTTTGACCGATCGTGGTATGGCCGGGTACTGGTGGAGCGGGTTGAAGGGTTTGCCACTACCAACGAGTGGATGCGAGCCTACGACGAGATCAACGACTTCGAGCAACAACTCGTCTCGCACGGCTGCATCGTCCTCAAATTCTGGCTGCATATTAGCAAGGATGAACAACTAGCTCGTTTCGAAGCCCGACAGGAAGAGCCCCGCAAGCAACACAAGATAACCGACGATGACTGGCGCAACCGCAAGAAATGGCCGGCCTACGAGGCGGCAGTAGAAGACATGCTGCAGCAGACCGATACATCAATAGCGCCCTGGACTGTTATCGCGGGAAATAACAAGCGCTATGCGCGCGTGGAGATTCTGAAGACTTTTTGCGACACCTTGTCTGCCGCGCTGGAAAACACAGCGGACAAATGAGCGCACCGGAAGCACCATGGCGCACTGATGTATCTAATCTCTACTTACAGGATATTTCCTGATTCATACGACAGTGCTTGAACGCATTAACTTGCTTCGAAGTGCGTTTCCAGATTCATCTATTGTCTTTACTATTGACCGCAGCTCTCACCAGCACGACACCAGTCGAGCATCATCAAATACAGCCTGCTGCTCTGATCCAATGCATCGTTGTGGCAGCTGGCTTTGTAGACACATTCCGCCGGCCTCCTACTCGCAACCTTTAACGCCTGGGCTGTA
>JBLFXU010000101.1:0-8936 GCA_047609575.1 Bacteroidia bacterium
CGCTGTGCCATACTGCCGCTTCACCCAGCCAGGAACCCCAACTATGAGTCACTCTGCCAACAAAGCCATCGTTGAAAAAATGTGGCAAGCACTAAGCGATATGGATTGGGAAACAATGAAGAGCTGCATGCACCCGGAGATATTCTACGAGGACGTCCCCAGTGACGATCCCGGCGCGCAGGGTCCAGAGAACGTTGTGAAGCGGCTGCAGATTGCTTTTAATCACCTGTCGAAGCAGGAGCAAACCAACCACCATGTGGCCGAAGAAGACGGTACTGTCTTTCTGGACCACACCGAAAAATGGACCTTTAAGAGCGGAGAAACCGCGCAGCACCGTTTTGTCACCATGCATGAGGTGAAAGATGGCCTGGTGTATCGGTGGAGCGACTTTTGGGATATGCACAAATTCGTTGCCCAGTTTCCCGAATGGTTTCTTGAGGAGATGATGAAATCGACTGCCGAGGATTTCAGCGACTAGCAGTCTTTGAGCGCGCTGCACGGCCTGCCCGCGCAGGCTGCAATGATGAGCCACAAAACCCCCTTGCACGGCCCAGCAAACAGGGTATTATCCAAACCAAGCAAGCGCTTGGTTTGGATGTCTAAATAGTCAAACCAGCCGCTTTTTGGCGACCCGCTGGCATAGGTTCCATACCAAGAATATGACGCCACCCAACAACTACACTACGCCCAGCATCGACAGGGAAACTCCCCTCCCCGGTCTTGGCGACACCCAATTCAGCGGGGATCGCTTTTTCTCGCCTGAGTTTATGGCCCGTGAATGGTCAGGATTGTGGCGTCGCACCTGGAACATGGGGCCTCGCTGCGAAGAACTGCGCAAACCGGGCGACTTTGTCGTTCACCAACTGGGCAATGAGTCCTTCATTTTCGTACTGGGAGAGGACCGGGAGATAAGGGGGTTCTTTAACGTTTGCCAGCATCGGGGCAGGCGCCTGGAGAGCGAACAGCGCGCTGGTAACGCGCGTTTCTTTCGCTGCATCTTTCACGGGTGGTCATGGAATACCGATGGCAGCCTGAAGGGCGTTCCCGATCCCAAGACCTATCCTCAATTCAGTGAGGGCATTCCAAGCCAGGAACTGGGACTAACACCAGTGCGCGTCGACACCTGGGGCGGCTGGGTCTGGTTCAATATCGACGCCGCGGCAGAACCACTTTTGCAATATCTAGACGTGTTGCCAGAACACCTGGCCCCCTACCGCATGCAAGACATGCGCGTGTTCGTCAATGCCACCTTCCTGTGGGATTGCAACTGGAAGATCGCTGTCGATGCTTTCAATGAGAGCTATCATTTCCGTGGCATCCATCCGGAAATGATGACGTGGTCAAACGCCAGCGCCAAACTTGAAATTCTGGGCCGCCACAGTCGTATGATCAATGAATATGGTGCGCCTAGCGATCCGCACCGGGACACAGAAGAAATTTCTGAGCGAATGGCTGCCTACATGCGTTATTTCGGTCTGGACCCGGCGACCTGGACAGGTCCGGCGCGTGAGGTTCGCATTGAAAAGCAGAAGATGAATCGTGAACAACAGCGACAGGGTGTTGCCCCGCATCTTCCCTATGCGGAAATGACAGATGAACAACTGTCCGACGTCTACCACTATTTTTATTTCCCGGGGGCGGCACAAAATATATTTCCAGAGGGCGTCAACACCTTTCGCTACCGCCCCCACGAAAGCGACCCGTCCAAGTGCTACTACGATCTCATCATGATGGCGCACTTTCCCGCAGGGGAAGAACCTGAAGATGTCGAGCACCAGTATTTTGATCACAAGATTCAATACGCTGATCTGCTGGACCCCGCCGTTGAAGTCGCCTCATTCATTCTGCAGCAGGACGCCGACAATGTGCCCGCGGTGCAGCAAGGGGTTGAATCTGAAGGCTTCCGGGGCATGAATCTGTCGGAGCAAGAAATTCGCGTTCGACACTTTCACAATCTTGTAGAGCACTACCTCGCTGAGAATGAGCGAAGCTGAATCATGGACGATGTAAAAAGCCGATATTCCAAGGGAGAGACACAGTGAGAATCGGCATCATGACGGCCACAGGCTTTGATCCCGAGCCTACCCTGCGTGGCATGATGGCAAACGCGCAACGCATTGAAGCACTGGGTTTTGACAGCTTGTGGATGGCAACGGTGTATAACTACGACGCGCTCACCGCGCTAGTGGCTATTGGCGGCGTCACCGAGCGCATAGAGCTTGGCACCTGCGTGGTGGCAACCCATCCACGCCATCCTATGGCTATGGCACAGCAGGCGCTCACTGCATCCGCCGCCTGCAATGGGCGCTTCACGCTGGGCATTGGCCTATCGCATAAGTACGTGATCGAGCAGGAGATGGGCATGTCGTACGAGGCTCCTGCAGCACACATGCGCGAGTATCTCGAGGTGCTGGTACCGCTGCTGCGTGAGGGCCACGTGAACTACCAGGGCGAGCGATTTTCTACCAACGCCACGCTCGATGTACCGCAGGCCGATCAAGTGCCAGTGCTAGTCGCAGCGCTGGGACCCGCCATGCTGCGCCTCGCAGGCGCCAGGGCAGATGGCACCACCCTCTGGTTGACCGGGCCGAAAACCATCGCAGAACACTCGGTGCCCCTCGTGCGCGCCGCTGCCAGCGAGGCGGGTCGAGCGGAGCCTCGCGTGGTGGCGGGTATGCCCGTTTTGCTAACGAACGATGCGCCAAGCGCGCGCAGCATGATTGATGAACAGCTACAAGTGTATAAGCACATACCCTCGTACAGGGCCATGCTGGACAGGGAAGGGGCCGATGGCCCGGGCGATGTTGCCCTGGTCGGTAACGAGGCACAACTGCGCGCACAGATTCAGTCTTTGGCCGACATTGGTGTCACGGATCTGAACGCTGTGCTCGTCCACACACAAACGCAAGAGTACGACCGCACGCTGGCGTTTCTAGCAGATGAATTGTAAACCGGATGCAGCCCCCGATCGGAGTTAGCTAGATGAATTCCCGTGACAGCAAGGACAAATATTTTACTCCCCCTATCGACGGTGACTTACCGCTGCCCAACATCGGCATGGACCGCATTGAAGCTTCCCGTTTCAGCTCCGTCGAGGTTATGCAGCGCGAATGGTCTCACCTGTGGCGGCGGGTCTGGAATCTTGGTCCGCGGATAGAAGAGCTGAAGGAGCCAGGTGATTACGTCACGCATAGCCTGGGCAAAGAATCTTTTCTGTTTTCAATGGGTGACAACAACGAGATCAAGGGCTTCTACAATGTCTGCCAGCACCGAGGCAACGTCCTGGTGCCCGACAGTTACTGCGGCAGCACGCGTTTTTTCAAATGCCCATTTCACGCCTGGAGCTACAATCTCGACGGCACGATCAAAGGCGTCCCCGGCGCAGAAGAGTTTCCGCAATTTCGCGACGGACTGCCCCGCGACGAGCTAGGACTGGAGCCTATCGAAATAGACTTCTGGGGCGGCTTTATCTGGTTTCGTATGGAATCAGGCGGCCCTGCCCTGCTCGATACCCTGGGTGATTTACCACAACAGCTGGCCCCCTATCGGCTAGAGGACATGCGCCTGTTCGAGTACAAGACCTTCCTGTGGGACTCCAACTGGAAAGTAGCCTGCGATGCTTTTAACGAAAGCTACCACTTCCGCGGCTTGCACCCGCAGATGCTGAAGTGGGCGGACGAGAAAGCGCGCATTGAACTGCTGGGCGAACACAGCCGTATGGTCAACAAGTACGGCACCACCAGCTCACCGTATACCGGTGGCTCTGAAATCTATCCAGAACTGCGTGAATGGTTGCTGTACAACGGCATGGATCCCGATGGCTATGAGGGTGCGCCGGAGGATGTATGGAAATCGAAAGTGGAATTCGCCCGTTCTATCCAGGACGCCCCGGGTGTGACCGCGCCCTATCGTGACATGACGGATGAACAACTCACCGACGTTTACCACTATTTCATCTTCCCGGGTTTCGCCATGAATGTATTCCCGGAGGGTATCAATGGCTTCCGCTACCGTCCGCACGAAACCGACCCCGAAAAAATGTACTACGACCTGATCATGCTCGTGCACTATCCCGAAGGTGAAGAACTCCCCTGCGAGCGCAAGTTTTTTGATGAGAAGGTGAAGTACGACGAGATTGCTGACCAGCCCCTGTCTTACATTGTGACCGATGTTCTGCAGCAGGATGCTGACAACGTCTCGATCAATCAAAGAGGTCTGAAGTCCGATGGGTTCCGGGGTATGTTACTGGGCGACCAGGAGCTACGGCTGCGGCACTTTCACAACACCCTGGATGAATACCTCAACGCTGACTGAGGCAACAGCGTCGATCTAGTCGTCGCTATCGTCCCCGTTCTCGTTATTTTCTGTCGTCATTCTCTGTGGTTATTTTGGGTGCCCAGCATCACGGATATCGCTGTCATTGCTCAGCATCGCGTTCATGGCATCGAGACTTTGGGGCGCAACCATTACATCACAAAACAAGGTGCGCTCCATTGCCAATCCTTCCTCTACCGGCAGGACACCTACACTACGGACCAGTCGCTTGATGTGCGTGGTGGCCAGCGCACTGTGACCAACAATGCGCGCTGCCACTTCCCGCGCCCGCTGCAACACATCACCAGCTACGCATTCCATAACCAGACCAATGCGGGCCGCCTCCAAAGGCGTGATGGTATTGCCCAGCAGAATCATGGCCATTGCCTGCGACTGCCCGATAAGCCGCGTAAGGCGCTGAGTTCCACCGGCGCCAGGCAGCAATCCAATCTTGACCTCCGGCAGACCAAGATCAAACGGGCCATCCTGCGCCAGTCGAATATCACAAGCCAGCGCCATCTCCATGCCGCCGCCCATGGCCAGGCCATTAATGGCTGCGATAAAAGGCACCGGCAGCGTTTCCATGCGGAGCAGGCAGCGATGCACGTCTGTTTCAGGCACAGGCCGTTCGGCAGAAAAGCGCAGACCTTTAGCTGCCATCACAGCACCGTTGTGCGCCAATTCAGTCACATCGTAATGACGAATAAACACCCCATCGTGGTCGCCCGTCAAAATGACAGCCCGCACCGTATCACTGGCCTCCACTTCATCCAGTAACACTGTCAGCTCGGCAGCTGTTTGCTGATCCATATAGCCATGCGGCGGATTGTGAAACCTCACCACCCAGACTGCATCTTCCTTCTCAATCTTTAAGCGTGACATCTACGCTCCTTAAAATAATTAAAAATAATTTGCTTCAACCCGTTAACTGAATTGGCCAAGTGAACTAGTTAAGTGAACTAGCCAAGTGAATCAGATGGGTGAAATAGAACGCCGCCGTGGCGGGCTGTCATCCGGCCGGCGTGGTGCGCATGTATTAAACGTTTCAATGAGTATCTCGCGGGTTTTTCGTGGATCGATGACATCATCCAAACCGAAGTCCTCAACCGCCTGCAGAGCTCCGGTCTGCTGTAGGATATCGTCGATCATGCCTTGCCTTGTCGCCAAGGGATCACTACTGGCTTCGACCTGGCGGCGATAGGCCACGTCAACAGCCCCCTCAATCGACATGGCGCAGATCTCTGCAGTGGGCCAGGCAAACGCGGCGGTCGCGTTAAAAGCACGGCCACCGCCCATGGCGTAATATCCGCCGCCATAACCCTTACGCAACACCACCGACACCAGCGGCACGGTAGCCATTGCCATCTCATAAAAGAGTCGACCACTACGTCGACCAATCCCGCTGTCTTCCGCCGCACTGCCAATCGCGAGTCCTGGAATGTCGATCAGCGACACCAGCGGCAAGCCGAACGCGTCGCAAAGCGCGATAAAGTGGGCCGCTTTTTCACAGGCTGCGGTATCCAGTTTACCGCCTTTACGCAGCGGCTGATTAGCAATAAAACCCACACTGCGCCCCCCAAGTCGCGCAAAGCAGGTCACTATATTGCGCGCATAGCCAGGCTTGAGTTCAAACACACTGTCTCTGTCAGCAATAATGCGAATAACACGGCCCATGTCGTACACCTGCCTGCCATTGGCTGACACCAGATCCAGCAGCGCATCATCGCGCCGATCTATCGGGTCATCGCAGGGGATAACGGGCGCTTCCTGAGACGCATTCTCCGGTAGATAAGACAGAAACTGCGCAATCGCAGCAAGGCATTCCTCCTCTGTGTCTACGGCCAGGTCAGCAATGCCTGTGCCATCAGCCTGTCGCGCTGCACCGCCCAGCGTCTGGCCATCCAGTTCCTCACCCGTGCCCGCCTTCACCAGCGCCGGACCGGCCATTCCCATGGTGGACTTACCCTTGATCATTACCACGAAGTCGGCCATGGCAGCATAGGCTGTGGGGCCCGCAAAGCCCTGCCCCATAATCGCTGCTACCGTCGGCACCCAACCAGAGAGTCGTGCCAGTTTATTGAACACGGGCGATGCGGCAGAAAAATGCGCCGCATTCATTCCGTCCTGAATACGGTGGCCACCGCCTTCGAGCAACAGCACGAGTGCTTGACCATTATCCGCAGCCTGATCAACGAGGCGTCCCATTTTGCGATCAGCTACGGTACCGATACTGCCGCCCAGTACGGTGTAGTCCTGCGACAGCACGCACACTGACCGACCATTCACTGCACCGCGCCCCGCGATGGCCCCGTCGGCGGGAGCCTCGATACCCTCGCTAAGCGCGTTGCTGCGATCCGGCTGCACCAGCGCGCCCAACTCACGGAAGGAACCCTCGTCGAGCAGCACATCCAGCCGCTCCCGAGCGGTAAGCGCGCCCTGGGAATGACGTTTGGCGACCGCTGCATCGCGGGCAGTATCCATTAACGCTGCGCGCGCCGCCTCGACTTTCGCCAATAGCTGCCTGGAAGTCACTTCATCTGCCATTGTTCTCTCCTAACATGCACGATCAGTAATCGATCAATCACCGATCTTCTCCCGCTGCACACTGATGCCGGCAGTCTCTCGATCCCAGGCATCTGTGGTAACACCGGCCTCTTTGAGCAGGTGTTTCATAATCTTCTGTGTGGGCGTTTTGGGCAGCTCATCCATTACCCGGATAAAGCGCGGTAGCATAAAGTGTGCCATCCGCGGCTGCAGAAAATTAAACAAGGCCAGTGGATCTATGACAGCACCCTCAACCGCCGCGACTACCACCAACACCTCATCTTCGCCGTGCTCACTGGGCACACCCACCGCCGCGGCTTCGCGTACCGCGGCAAAAGCGGTGACCTCATTCTCAACCTCAAAGGAAGAAATGTTCTCACCGCGGCGCCGAATGGCGTCTTTTATTCGATCGACAAAATAGAAATAGCCCTCTTCGTCATAACGAAAACCGTCACCTGTATGAAACCAACCATTGCGCCAGGCCTGCGCCGTCGCTTCGGGCGCTTTGTAGTAACCATGATTCAGAGACCAGGGGCGGTCTGTTCGCAAAATAAGTTCACCGGTCACACCCGGACCGACTTCACAATCGTTCTCATCCACCACGCGCACTTCGACACCGGCGCGTACGCGACCTGCAGTGCCGCTTTTTGGTGGGAACGGTTCAGACACCAATGGCCCTGAAACTTCCGTCATGTTGAAGCAAGTTCGCATTTCTATGCCATGACGCTCACCCATGGCGCGACCATCTTCGTTCCAGGGCACACACAGTCCTTTCTTCAGTGGATGGTCCTTATCGTCTGACGAGGGTGGCAGCTTTAACAAAAACGGAATCATGGCCGCGACAAGACACGTGGAGGTGACATCGAAAGTCCGGACCGTATGCCAGAATTCTTCGGTTTTGAAATGCGTATCGATATAACAAGAACCACCATTGGCGAGCGTCATGATGACGTAGATCGTGCCGCCCGCATGAAACAGGGGCATGTTCACCAGTGATCTGTCAGTGCCCGTTACATAGGGATGGGCCTCAGGGCCCATTGCATAGCCCTGCACATAAGACGACAGCACCGCCTTGGATGGCCCTGTGGTGCCTGAGGTGAAAATAATGTACTGCGTATCCCAGGGATGTACCGCTGCGGGCATACCGTCCAGTGGCGCAGCTGCAATCAGCTTGTCATGTGCGTGACAACGCAACTGCGCAAGCTTTGCAGTGCCGTGCGTGATGAGCACATCCGTCAATTGGCCAGTTTCTATTCCGTCCAGACGGTCCACCAGATCATAATGACAAATCATCAGCCGGGCGTCCGCCAACGCGATGACATGCTGCAGCAACTGCCCTTTATAGGCGATGTTCATTGGCACATAAACAGCGCCAAGGTAATTCAGCCCAAACCAGGTCAACAGCGCCTCATGGTTATTGGGCTGCCAGGACAATACATGATCGCCCTTCGACACACCCAGTTCTGACAGAGCTCGCGCTGTTCGGCGCGTCTTGTCCAGTGTCTCAGACCAGGTCCAGCTTTCTCCTCCATGGAAAATAACGGCTGTCTGCTGCGGCCGCTCTCTAGCCCAACGCTCCAGTTGATAGCCCAAAACACAGTGTTCGGGCTCGGGCATACGAGGGTCAAAAACCACGGTAGGCTCGCCGTTGCGCGGGCAGTACAGCGCTCATGAAGTAAACCCACCATCCACGGTATAGACGCCGCCATTGAGAAAAGCAGCTTCGTCACTACACAGGTGCGCCACCATGCTCGCCACGTCCGCAGGCTCTGCATAACGTCCCATTGGGATGGCAGACTCCATGGCTTCGTGTACAAGTTGTCCGGCGCCCGGAGACACTTTATTTTCGATTGACGTCATCATGCGCCCGTTCATGGCGGAAGGGCACACAGCGTTAACGCGTATGTTATTAGGCCCCTGCTGCCTGGCCACTGACCGCGTGAGACCGATAACAGCATGCTTGCTCGCAGAGTAGACCGGCAGGCTGGCTGCACCGGACATACCCGCAACCGACGCCGTATTCACAATCGAGCCGCCACCACGCACTTGTAAATGAGGCACCGCATACTTCATACCCA
>JBLFXU010000102.1:0-8927 GCA_047609575.1 Bacteroidia bacterium
GTCGCCGAGTCATTCACATAGACGTAGTCGCCTAAGTGCAGCAGGAAATCGACATTCTCTTTTGCGATAGCTCGATGCGCCACATAGTAGCTTTGAGTTCTCTGCTGGCAGCTGGCGAAAGCATAGCGAAGGTGATCTGGAGACGAATATCTGGACGGTGCGGTACGTAATCGGCCGATCACGCTGCCCACGCCCTCCACCTCGAAGCGATAGTGATACCAGCGGTTGGGGCGCAGCCCCCGCACTTGTACGTGAAGATTGTGGCCCGTTGACGCGTCAACCTCTCGAATTCCGCCCCTGACTACATCTTGCATATACTCGTCTTCAGCTACCGACCACAACACGGAGACTGGGTCAGGGCCGGTTCCCGCAACACGCGTCCAGATAACTGCTCCTCTGGGCGTCGGATCCCCGGACTTTATTCCGTCCGGGAAAAAGAGGGCTGCCGAGTCATCGGCGAGTACCGGTCCAGCGGCAAAAAAACTGCGGCCGACGGCACCTGCTGCGACCAGCGCAGAAAGAGTTTTCAGGAAAACGCGCCTGGGCATGGTACGTCCGGCCCCGGGTGGGGGAGATACGTCAGTATTCTTCTTCATTTCAGTAGCCTGCTTAGAGGTTTTTATCATTATCGATGCGTAGTGTTACTTTTCAGTATAGACGTTATCGACAAGTTAACGCCTCCAGATTAGGCAAATCTGACTTAAGGGACCAGCACGTTAAACGGCCCGGGTTGATACAGCTGGGCCATCAAATCATACCAGTGTCGCCGATTCCGACTAAGCGCTCCCCAACAGACATCATTCTCAACGCAGTGTGGCTATATTATCGATTCAGTCTCAGCCACACACCGGCGTGTCGGAGCATTCATCGAAAACCTGCTCGCCGAAGGCGGGATCACGGCCGGCTGCGAAAGCATACGGCTTTGGTGCATAAAGTTCGGTGCTAGGTGCTAGGTGCTAGGTGCTAGTTGTTAGGTACGCCAGGCGCCAGAGCGTATTGAAGAGCGGTCCCAAGAGGGCTACTCTAAGGTCTGGAGTGGTTACTCTGACCCCAAAATATTCCAATCCCCAGAAGGTGAAAATCAATGTCGGAATGTCCTTTTGCCAATATCATGGCGCCCACTTACTTAGGTGATGGCTTCACCGGAGACGACGTCACGAAAATCCGTGAGTCTGGTCCCGCGGTTAAGATCGATGATCCCTCTACCGGTGTTCCGTACTGGGCTATCACGCAACACGCAGCCATCGATTTTGTGTCCAAGAACAACGATTTGTTTTCGTCAAGGCTGCGCACAGCGATACCTATCGAGTTCGACCAGGAAATGGTGGATAACATTCAAAGCCAGATGTTTATTAACCTGGATCCACCGGACAATATTGACTACCGAAAACTCATCCGCGATCACTTTACACCGGCGGCGGTAGCCACCTATGAACCCAGGGCGCGGGCATACGCCAGGAAAGTTGTGGATAGGATGACCGGTAAAAATTCCTGTGAGTTTGTCACCGACGTAGCAGGGGAATTGCCGCTGCTGATGATTCTCGATTTCTTTGATATCCCTGCGGAAGACCGGCACAAGATATTTGAATGGACCAATATCATGATGTTCGGGGATGATCCAGATGTGTCGGGCGGTCGCGAAGCGGCGGATACGGCCTCGCTTGAATTGATGCTCTATGCTCACCAACTGGCAGGTATTTATCGAAACTCCGATGTGAAGAACGTCAGTAGCCAGTTATTGAACGGCGTAATCAACGGCGAGCCGGTATCCGATGAGACTTTTGGTTGGATTTTTCTGATGATTATCGTCGCTGGTAATGAGAGTACGCGCACGACGATAACCCACGCAGTTCGCAACCTGATTGAGCACCCCGAGCAATACCGTTACCTGCAGGAAAACCCCGACAAGATCGAGGATGCTATCTTCGAAATGCTGCGTTATAACCCCCCGTTCATCTGTATGCGCCGGACGGCAACGCAGGACATTACGGTGCCCGAGCTAGACAATGCGCCCATCAAAAAAGGTGACAAGGTTATTATGTATTATCCGGGCGCCAACCGTGACCCCAAGGTATTCGATGATCCAGAAGCCTTCGACATTCACCGAGCAGACCGTCAGGATCTCAGTCGCGATATACGCTCCTTCGGTATAGGCCGTCACAATTGCTTTGGCATGAATCTGGCAAAAATGGAGATGAAAGTAATGCTGGAGGAAATTCTCTGCCGCATGGATAACATGCAGTTCAATGGTCCTGTGGTCTATATGAAGTCAAACTTTGTGCAGGGTATTAAAGAGATGCCGATTACCTTCGAAATGCGTAGCGCCCAGCCGTAATATTTGAGAATTTTTTGGGTCAGAGTAAAAACGCATCATCGCGTATTTGTTCGATTCTCACGCAAAGTTTTTTTTGGCGGCTATCAGGCAATCCGTTAATCGTGGATAGGCGCTGCGCTCTGAAGAATTCCTGAGAGACATAGAGGGGTTGGACGGTAGGCGCAGAGTCTACTAAAGCGCAGTGCCAAGATAGCGACCTAAAGCCAGAAGTTTTTACTGCGACTCCAAAAACTGGAAGCTGGTGTCACAAGACCCTGACCATGAAACTGCTAGCGTCTTGCTGTAGCAGCCAACTTTCTCGTTCCAAAACTCAAGAAAAACAGCGACCCCATTCAATGGCAGATTGGAAAATATTTAGTAAAGCTCACCAATTTGTTTACCGACTGAGCGGCGGAAAAATTGGCTCACGGTTAGCTGGCGTTGATATGGTAGTGATTTATTGCATAGGCCGTAAATCTGGCCAACCCAGACCCACACCAATCGCCTGCTACCCTTATGGTAACAATGTAGCCGTTGTTGCTTCTAACAATGGTAGTGATACTAACCCTGTGTGGTTGCTGAATTTGAGAGCCACCCCCAATGTGGAAATACAATTGGGGTCGGACAAAATCAACGTTTTAGCCGAGGAAGTTATTGGTATGGAGCGTGAAGAGTTTTGGCCGCAGATTGTTAAACTTAATCCGTTGCAGCAACGCCATCAGGATCACACATCAAGAGTTTTGCCCGTAATCTATTTGAGGCGCGTATAAAAAAGGAGTCTTAGCAATACTTCCTGTTCCTTCTGTTCGCCCTAGGTATAGCGTCGAATTACACCATTACCCTGTGCATGCCGCACCGGGGCTGGATCGGTATTTGGGGTTGTTTGCGGTAGGTTGAACAAAGCTGGAGGATTTCCCGAGCCGAGCTTCCGAACTGAGGGCGAACGGCGCCAACTTGCTCAATCTTCGTAGGCACCGGATCAATGCCAGGTTTTCTTTTAGCGATTATTCAAAAGCGCTTAAGAGCGATGTGCAAGCCGTTTTTCGGCATCTCCAGCGGCACCTCACGGATTTTTGGAACGTGTCCCGGATCCAACGCGATGCTATAACGCGAGAGCAACTGGAACAGGAAGATCTTGGTCTGCATCTCGGCAAAGTGCAGGCCCAGACATTTGTGGGCGCCGCCACCGAAGGGCAGCCACTGGAAACTGTGCCGTTTGTGCTCGGCCCGTTCTGGTGAAAAGCGCTCCGGGTCGAAGTCGTCCGGATTCGTCCAGTGCTCTGCCATGCGGTGCATTAGACGGATCGACACGAACACCGAGGTATTTTCGGGCAGGGTGTAGCCGCCGAATTCCAATTCCTTGACGGTGCGTCGGGTGATCCCCGGTACCGCCGGGTGCATGCGCAGCACTTCCTTGAAAAACCAGTCCAATTCGGGGAGGGCGGCGAAATCATCCATCGACAATTGCTCGCCCTGCACAGTGGCGAACTCCCGCCGCAGTCGCTCTTGCCACTCCGGGTGGCGGCACAGAATTCGAGTGGCAGAACTCAGGGTGCTGGTGGTGGTGTCGTGGGCGGCGAACAGCAGAAAGATCATGTGATCGATGATGTCCTCGTCCGTCAGGTGACCTTCTTCATCGGACGCCGCGCACAGGGATGACAGGAAGTCATTGCCTGGGTTGCTCTTGCGCAGTTGAATTTGGCTTTTGAGGTAGTCTTTTATGACCTCGCGCCCGGCCATGCCGCGGCGCCACTTGCTCCCAGGCAGAGGCTTGCGCACCAGCGTAAGGGTGGCGTTGAGCATGTCGATAAAGGCGCGGGACAGTTCTTGTGTATTGCAGTGCGGGTCCTCGCCGAAGAAGGACTGGATGGCGTTCTCAAGTAGCAGCCCTTTAAGGCGCGGAAACAGGTCGAAATGCGTATCGATCGGCCAGGTGTTTATGCCCTCGTCGAGGTAGTGATTGAGTGAATCGCAGTATGCCGTGAGCACCGGCCTCTTGAAGGCTTGTTGCAGCGCCCGGCGATGGACGCGATGATCCGAGAAATCTCTCAGGAGCAGGCCGCCCTGGAACAGACCGCCAATAATGAGGTTCCAGGCGGGTTCGGCAGCAAAGTTCTTTTCCTCGTCCAACAGCACGAAGCGGGCCGCGTCTGGCCCTATCAGCCCGACGCTGCGCTGGAACAGGGCAGAGGTGCGAAAGATGGGCCCATAGGTGTCCAACATGTGCCTGCCCGTCTTGTGGGAATGGCGCAGCAGGGCGAAGGTGCGGCCTATCACGGGTAGGCCGTAGTCGCCCGGACTATGGTCGAGGTTAGGATTGGGACGTCGTGGAAGCTTGTCTACCTGCACTGCCTGCCCTCCCAGGGGAATGGACTGCTGTAGCGGAACACCAGCATCGGGGCGGTGGCCGCGATGCCCAATACTACAGCGGGCACTGACAGGTTAACAGGCTGAAACCCTTATCCGGGCTAAACCAAAATGTTGATGGTAGTTAAGCGCAGCTAGCTTTCACCAATGGCCGGTGGCTGGGCCGCCTTTGACCGGTCCGGCTATGTGACGGGTAACCCAGCCGCCGTAGAATTCCCCAGGTTGTGCTTCAACGCGGTCAGCGTCTAAATAGCAGGGTATTCTTGCGGGGTAGAAGGATACATACCCGTCGATGCGAAAAAATCTCTCACTGGGCCCCGCATAGCTCCACCCCACGGGTGCAGCTGAAGGATCATCGATTAGCGACCAATACGTCGCTTCGCCTTTCCATTCGCAAAAAGAGCCGCCCTGCGCGCGCACCAGCCTGGTCCAGTCAATGCAATCTTCTGGCAGGTAGTAGGTGGGTGGACTCGCTGTTTCCAGAACCCGCAGCGCTAGTTTTGTGCTCGCCAGCGGCTTTGCCTGGTCGCCCACAACCACCAGGTTTTCGCAAGAGACTAATACGGGCGGACGCGGATAGTCCCATACCGACTCCTGGCCTGCTTTGGGTTCGTCCGCGAAGTCGGGACGCTCTATTCCTGTGTATTGCCACATGATCTGCTCTTGTATTGTTGGATAGCCGAATACATACGCGCCCTATGCGTAGTCAGATTACCTGGGCCGATGAGCAGTGATTTATTGTCTTGGGCGGTACTGACAACTTAACTGGCTGTAATGGCTAGACTCAGGCCATGAATACCTACCAGGGTACTGACAGGTTAACTGTCCGAAATCGAGAGAATCGGAGGTTGAGTACCTACAAACGATATCGGTTCCGGCTAGGCGCCCCGCGCCCACAAGTTACCGGGCTATATGAACAAGGCGCTATCGACTGTCCAAAACCAGGAAAGTGCGTGAGCATGAATCCGCCGGCGATCCAACGAAAGTTGCGTCTTATGAATCTAGACCCTATTAGGTTTTAGCGTTCGCGGGGGAAACAGACTGGATTGTAGCGGCTTTGTATTGGCTCACCGGCACCGACGTCGGGCATGAACTTGCGCCAATCGCCTGAGATCATGGTGGGAGCGGGAATAACACAGGCACCTTCCTCGAAATAGGTGGTTGCCAGGACCATGCGAGATTCTGTGGTGTTGTTGGGTCCCGCCGTGTGAAAGGACTGGGAATGGTGAAAGCTGATCTCACCTAAGCCGAACGGGCCGTTATCCACATCGACGCCTTGCTCTGCAAAAATATTGCTGACGGTGCGGTCGTAACTCCTATCGAACCTGCTGCTCTGCACCGATTCAACCAGTCGGTAGGTCTCCATTCCGACGGCGAACGCGAGTGGACCCATGTTTCCAGGTATTGCCTGCAGCGGAATCCACGCAGTACAGACATTATTGCTTGCGATAGGAAAGTGTTCTTTGTCAAAGTGCCAGGGCGTGCGCCCACAGCCGGGTTCCTTGGCCAGCGCATTGTCATGGTAAAGCCTGACGCTCTGGACACCCATCAGCGCAGCAGCAATCTTTGCGATGCGCGGGCTGAGGACGAACTGCCTAAATATGTCGTTCGTCAGCCACATCATCTCACCACTGCGGAAGTCCAGATTTGGATTCTCGCCAAGGTCGGCACGTAGCGTTATCTCCATCTCCTGCCGCAACAGCGCAAGCGCACCGGGCGAGAGAACCTGCTTTAGTTTCACATACCCATCGCGATTGAATTGATTGATCGCGAGGGGGTCAAGTTCGTAGGAGGCGTTAAGCTCAGCCTGCAGATCAGCCAGGCTTGGTAAGGGGCCGACATCTTTAGGTGCCTGAGTCTTTTCAATGGAGTGATCAGATGCGAAGACGATTTCGTTGTCCGCACTAGCCATATACTGATTCCACCATTGCTGGTTGTCGTGCTCCCATTCACCTGAAACTTCTTGCGCGCGATCTTGGGGCTTCAATGTAGGGTCATCTGCCATTTAATCAACTCCTGAAACCTTGGCATCGCGCAGAGTAAGACCGGCTTCGGTGTGAGAAAAAAGAATCATGCCGACGCGCTGTGGAAATCGATAATCTCCCGAGTCCAGATCGTGACACGAGGCAAGATAGCCTGCCAGTGGCTCACGCTGCAACATCTCTTCAAGGCTGAAAGTGTCGTCGAAGGCACAACGTTGCAGATAAGACTCTAGCAGCTCCGGTCGGTCTGCGGGCACTACCGTGGTGTAATCAAGCACGCGGGTTCGTACATGCATGCCAAGGTGTTTCAGAGCCGCTTCCACCTGAGCGCCATCGCTGTAGGGCGTGCCATCTCCCTCGGTCATACTGGCGAGATATTCATCATAAAAGCCGACGTAATGACCATCGCGCATTCCCTGCGCGATGAAACCGAAACCGTCTTGCGCAAGCGCGCTGCACATGCGGGCCAGTCCCTGCTCGAGCTCCTCAGTGGGAACGCAGTAGAGAGCGTGCGTAGCCCATGCGATGTCGTACAGGCCTGCCTCTTCGTCCCAATCTTGCAGGGTGCAGCAGAACTCGGACCCAGCATGGAATGGAGGAGCCAGGGCTTGCTTGGCCTCACGCAAGGAAAAATCGCTCGGGTCTAGCAGGTCGTAGTTGAGCTTAAAGTTGGCGGTT
Organism: Bacteroidia bacterium; assembly: GCA_047609575.1. Classification (GTDB taxonomy): domain Bacteria; phylum Pseudomonadota; class Gammaproteobacteria; order Pseudomonadales; family Halieaceae; genus Marimicrobium. The sequence goes on from JBLFXU010000102.1 coordinate 7,342, forward strand.
TTTGACAGATCGGCGACGCCAGGGCTGGCCAGCAGCGCTTGCGGGAACTTTCCGCTGCCGCAAGCAACATCGATCAATCGCCCTCCGGTTTTTCGGCTAGCCAGAGATTGGAAAGCGGAGGACCAATGATAGGCCTCAGCCAGATATCGGTAGTCAACGCGGGCCAATTCGTAAAAGGCCTCCATCTCTTCGCGCCCCGCGTCACTCCAGTGTTCGCAGCTACGCTCAAAGGTATCACTTCGCACTGTCATCATTACTCCTTGGTAGAGGTTCAGCCTTGTGTGGATACGCGGAGCCCGCGCGGAACAATCGCCCGCTCGGTCCATTCGAATAGCAACTGCACGACGATAGCAAGACCCGCAGCAGGCACCGCACCCTCCAGAATAAGGCCAACGTCGTCGAGGCGAATGCCAGACAGAATCGGTTGGCCATACCCGCCGGCACCGATCAGGGCGCCGAGAGTGGCCGCGCCGATATTGATCACGGCTGCTATCTTTATGCCGCCAAGTATCGATACTGCTGCCAGCGGCGCTTCAACCAGGCGCAAACGGGCGCCGGCAGGCAGTCCCAGCGCCTCGGCGGATTCAAGTAGTTGCGTAGGAATGGTTGTCAAGCCAGTATAAGTGTTTCGGACAATAGGCAGCAGGCTATAAACAAAAAGCGCGGTGACTGCTGGACCGGCGCCGATTCCGAAAAGAGGAATCATAAAGACCAGTAATGCCAGCGCCGGGATAGTTTGTGCGACGCCTACGACGCCGAGGATGACCTGGCCGAGACGACGCCATCGCGCGGCTGCAATGCCAAGCGGAACTGCGACCAGTATTGCGGCGAGCAGCGAAACTGCTACCAGTGCGACGTGTTGTTTGGTGTTACGCCAAAAGCGCTCGCTGCGCGTGCTGGACTTGGCGACGACGTCGATCCCGAGATTCTCCCGCAGAAAGTCGGCCGCAACCAGAACCTCTTGCACCCCGTCCAGCTTGACGCGCGAGTTCATTGCGATCATCTGAGTTTCATTGATTAAGCCCTGCATCCGCAGTACGGCCGCAAAAACCTCTGGTTGTTCTTGCTCGAGTTCAGCCCGGTACAGAAGTACCGCCTCGTAGGGTGGGAAGTAGCCAAGATCGTCTTCCAGTGTGCGCAGAGAGTAGTAGGCGATTTCGGCATCGGTCGTGTAAAGCTCTGTCAGGTCGACGTCGCCGGCCGCTAATCCTCGGTACGCCAAATCGTGCTCGACGCCGAGAACATCCTGCTGTGGCAAGTCGTAGTGTAAGCGTAAGCCGGGCCAGCCGTCGCCACGCTCCATAAACTCCGTACCGAAACGAAACACAAGTTCCGGGTGCGCGCGCAGGTCTGATACACGGCGGATTTTGAGACTCTCAGCAACAGGCTCGCGCATACCCAGAGCAAAATTGTCGCGAAAACCGAGGGGTTGGCTCATGACGAGGCCTGATTCAGCGAGAAAATCTCGCAGTTCTTTGTTTGAGTCGGGTTTTTTTTGCGCATAAATTTCGTGCGTTAGCGTACCCGTGTACTCTGCATAGATGTCGATTTCGCCTGATACCAAAGCGTTGAAGACTAAACGCGTG
>JBLFXU010000103.1:0-8920 GCA_047609575.1 Bacteroidia bacterium
ATCATCAGCTTGCCAAACATCAGACGGTTTTTTTCGCCGCCTGAACAAACCCTCGCCTGCTTTTCAAAGTCGTGCGATGAAAATAGTAGACGGCCCAGCGTGGCGCGCACTATCTGGTCATCATGACTTCCCCTGCGCCATTGGCTCATCCAGTCGAACAGATTCAGGTCACCTTCAAAGTCGGCAGTTGTGTCTTGCGGGCAGTAGCCTAGCGAGGCATTTTCAGACCACTTTACGATACCGCTATTGGGTTTCAGCTGCGCCATGAGGCAGCGCAGCAGTGTTGTTTTGCCAACGCCGTTGTCACCAATAACGGCTAGTCTAGCGCCGGCCTCAAGAATGATATCGCCTTTCTCAAACAGCGGCCCCTCGTCATACCCATGACCCAGCTGTTCCAGTTCCAGCGCCTGCCGGTGGAGCTTCTTCTCTTGCTTGAAACGGATATAGGGGCTGATACGACTGGAAGGCTTGATGTCGTCCAGTTTGATTTTCTCGATGCGTTTAGCCCGCGACGTGGCTTGTTTCGCCTTGGATGCATTCGCCGAGAAGCGGCTCACAAATTGCTGAAGTTCAGCGATCTCTGCGCTCTTTTTGGCATTTTGCGACTGCTGGCGATCTCGCGCAGCAACCGAGGCAATCATAAAGTCGTCATAGACTCCAGGGTAGATGCGCAGCGAGCCGTAGTCGATATCTGCCATATGAGTACACACGGCATTCAGGAAATGCCGATCGTGCGAGATGATGATCATGGTGCAGCTGCGCTCATTGAGCATAGCTTCCAACCAGCGAATAGTGTCGATGTCCAGGTTGTTTGTAGGCTCGTCCAGCAGCAGGATGTCAGGATCTGCAAACAGCGCCTGGGCTAGCAATACCCTTAGCTTCCAGCCCGGGGCTACTCCTTTCATTGCGCCAGAGTGCAGATTCTGTGCAATACCCGCGCCCATCAGGATCTCGCCTGCCCGGCTCTCGGCGCTGTAGCCGTCCAGCTCTGCAAACTGGACCTCCAGGTCTGCCACTTTCATGCCGTCGGCTTCAGACATCTCGGGCAGGGCATAGATTCGATCGCGTTCTTCCTTGATTGTCCAAAGCTCTTCGTGGCCCATCATGACGGTATCAATCACCGAGTACTGTTCGTAGGCGAATTGATCCTGACTGAGAATGCCGACACGTTCATTGGGCGTAATCGAAACGTTGCCAGCTGTGGGCGTCAGGCTGCCACCGAGAATCTTCATAAAAGTGGATTTACCGCAGCCATTGGCCCCAATCAAACCATAGCGATTCCCGTCACCAAACTTGACTGAGATGTCCTCAAATAGTGGCTTGGCAGAGAACTGCATGGTGATATTGGCGGTAGAGATCAAGGGTATATTCCTGGCTGGGTGGATGGATTAGTGGATGGATTAGCTCTGGTTGAATAGTAGATGGAGATGGGGTTGCTGGAAAGGCTGCGCACTTTAGATGATTTAGGCACGGAGGTCGAGGGCCGTTATTTGTCAAAATAGCGCATTTTGAGGGTCTTTATAGCTCTCTGACCTTGAATTTTCGTCCCTTGATTTTGCCATTTTGCAGGCCCTGCAGAGCCTTCTGGGCTTCCTTGCGGGCTATGCCGACATAGCTTGCGTACTCGGTTATAGATATCTTTCCCACAGACTTCCCCGCAATCCCGCTATCTCCGGTCAAGGCACCCAGAATGTCTCCTGCTCTCACTTTGTCTTTGCGTCCGGCCTGGATTAGCAGCGTGGCAAATGGAGGAGGCGGAAGTGGTTTTCCGGTGTTGGGAAGAAATTCAATTGGCTCAAACTCGATCTCCTTGCGTTGGTAGTCGCCAATCGCCTTTAACCGATACATCTCTGAGTCTGGCACCAGGCTGAGCGCGATGCCGTCTTTGCCAGCTCTACCGGTACGTCCTATACGGTGTACATACACTTCGGGATCGCGTGGCAGTTCAACATTTACCACCGCGGGGAGATCATCTATATCCAGTCCACGTGCGGCGACATCTGTAGCCACTAGCACGGTACAGCTCTGATGTTTGAACAAAATCAGCACCTGATCCCGGTCCCGTTGTTCCATATCTCCATGTAGTGCCCTGGCTTGGATACCCGCTTGCTGGAGTTGATCGCAGACCTCTCGAACCCTCTTTTTGGTATTGCAAAACACGACTGCACTGGCGGGCTGATAGTGGAACAGTAGCTTCTCCAGACCTTCCAGTTGTGCGCCCTGTCGGCAGACATAGAACCGCTGGGTGATATTTTCGTTGGCTTCCTGGCCGGCAATACTGACTCGCTGCGGTGAGCGCTGAAAGCGACTACTTAATGCCTGGATATTGTCAGGGAAGGTGGCAGAAAAAAACATCGTTTGCCGGTCTTTCGAAGTAGTGGCCACGATGGTGTCGATATCGTCAATGAAGCCCATGTCTAACATGCGGTCTGCCTCATCCAGGACCAGCGTGCTAACCCGCTCCAGAGACAGTGTCTCCTTGCGCAGATGGTCCTTGATTCGCCCGGGCGTGCCTACAACGACATGTGCGCCATGTTCCAGTGAGCCGATTTGTGGCCCAATCGATTGCCCACCGCACAGGGTGACAACTTTTATGTTCTTCTGATGTCTGGCGAGGCGGCGGATTTCGGTGGCCACTTGTGAAGCCAGTTCCCTTGTTGGGCAGAGAACCAGAGCCTGGGTGCCAAAGTCTCGAGGGTTTAGGCGGCTTAGCAGTGACAGGCCAAATACGACGGTTTTTCCACTGCCTGTTTTTGCTTGCCCAATGAGATCTGTTCCGGCCAGAGCTGGAGGCAAGGCTGCTGCCTGTATTGGCGTCATCTCGCGGTAATCGAGGCTCTCCAGATTGGCGAGCTGGCCGGGTGAAAGCGGTAAGTTTGAGAAAGAAAGTTCGGTCACTTTGAGGGGGCTCAAGGGGAGTGGGGGGGCATTCTAGCAGACTGTGTTGCATTGGACCTTTTAGGTAATTACCGCTAGCTGACGGCCTAGCCTGCCGCTGCGTCAGGCTTTTAACGCATTTGAAGACTTCAGGTGGCAGATAGAGCCTCTCAATGAAGGCGATGAGGGCCAAAGCACGCAGTGTGTGCGGAATCTGATGTGTGCCAGCAGGTTAGTCGTATCGCAGGGTGTGGGGTTGATTGAGTCATTAGCCCAACTGAATGTCTGATCCTGTTTTGATATCGCTATTGTGTTCTACCGGTGGCCAAATTCATGTTCATTTGAGCGACGCTATCTCTATCATTAGAAAGGGAAATTGCCGGGGCCATTCCAGATTATCGAATACTACCCACGTTTGCTGACAGCGCCCCCAACTCTTCGCCCTGCTCATCGTAGAAAACACTGCTGACCAGATGTGCTTGCCAGTAGTCGGTTTGTGCGTTGATGGCGGACTGCTCTGAGGTCATCACGAAATGAAAGTTCCTGAACCCGCCTGTTCGGGCGAAGCCTCTTGGCGCGCTCAACATTACGATAACTCGCGTACCTGTCTGGCCGCCCAACAGCTCTGAAGTATAGTCAAAGTACACGCCGTTATTATTGAAAGGGAGTTTGACGGGAATACCAGGCTGGAGCTCCACTGGGCCCAAGAGGGTATTCTCGTTAACGGGGATGTCAGGAAATTCGAAGACATACTCGGCTGCAATGAGTTTCTCTCCGGGGAGTAAAGAGCCGGTTATGCCTACGCTGGCTTGTGGGCTAGGAATCAGTTGTGCGGAATAGTCCTGCAGCGGATCGATAATAGGGTAGCCCTCACGGATATTGGCTGCATGGGGTGATCCGGTGCCGGGAAGAATCTCTAGCTCCATTTCAACATCGCTGCTCAAGTGGACCGAAGACAGTACGATACTGGCCATTCCCGTGCCCATTTGCAGCGGTATACCTTCTGCATCCACCAGGTCCACCAGCATCATCCACTCACCTTCGCCTGCGGTAGCGGTACTCACGGCCGTCGGATCAGCGTAGACCCGAAACAAACGTCTGACCTTGGCGGTGTGCTCGATGAGATTACTGTCGCGAACTGTTGCCAAAATGTCCTCTTCGCGCAGCATTTCCGCAGTTACCCGGCCTTCAAATCCATACAGACCATTGGGGCGGCTTGAATCCAGTGCTACCAGCACCGTATCGCCCGACCTGACGGCTTGAGAGATGGTTGCTCTGCCAGAGCAGCCTGCCACCAATAGCAACATCAGAAAAAGTGAAACCAAACACCGTAAATTAGTGCGCATTGTGAGCCTCCAGTTTCGCTCTTGATTCATTCATTTGTCAGAGTCCCAGTACGATGCGTTGAATGGTCACTACATCCCGAAGATCTATAATGCCGTCTGGAATGTCATTGACATCACCATGCCCTGGGGTCAACTGATCTGCGGTAGCCGACTGCAGACCCAGTGCGACCCGCTGGGCCAGTGCTATATCCAGAATATTGAGCAGATTGTCGCCATTCATATCACCCTGCTTATGGGTGGGATCCAGGCCACGAGTAAACTCCTCAATATTGATAATTCCGTCGCCATCGGCATCTTCGTTCGCATCTGCCCCATCAAAGGGGTCTAGTCCGTTGTTCAGTTCATACACATCAGGCATCGTGTCATTGTCGTCATCATCATCACAGACGTCACCCGAACCATCGCCATCGAAGTTGGCCTGATCCGAATTCCCCAAGGCCGGGCAGTTGTCCTGCTCATTGGGTACGCCGTCGCCATCTATATCGGGCACCAGATTCACGGTAATCGTGATTTCTTCAGAAATAGAGGTATTGCTTTGTATGTCGGTAACCACGGCAGAGAGAGTGTGGACGCCACCAATGCCAGGTGCCGTCCATGTGAAGGAAAAAGGTGCCGTGGTGCCAAGGCCTATAGGTTGACCATTGGCAAACACCTCAATACTCGAAGCGGATTCATCAAAGGAACCCACCGTTACCTGAATGCCTTGTCCCTGAGAATAGACTTCTCCGTCAAGCGGGCTAACGATGAAGGGGATAGGCTCGTCTACGGTGGGTTGCCAGTTCTCAGGCTTATAGGCCCAAATTTGCCCGGCATTGTAGTCGAACGCTCCGAAAAAAACGTCCAGCTCAGCAGCGTACTTCCACTTCCCGAGAATGCCTGTGTGATTGGGCGCCAGCGCCGGTGAGGTGGGCGACTGTGGTGTTTCTTTTACCAGCGTCCATTGGTCGTTATCGAGATCGGCAGGCGGTAGTAGCTTCCATACAGGGTTTGTGCCGTTCCACAAAATGTAATGTTGTCTTACAGGGTCATAGTCCATGCCATAGGATAGTAGATTGGCAAAATCAAAAGTGCCTCCCTGCACCTGGGGTAAGAAGTTGGTGTTGTAATTTGTAGCCCCGGGATTGTCCAGTCGCCAAAAAGTGAAAAGTCCCTTCGCGGATCGCAGAAAAATGTTCCTGTCCGGGTTGTGAGCGCCCGCCCCCTGGCCGGTAAAGGGTTGGGTAAACCACTGGCCCATGAGCTCGTACGCATCCAGGCCGGGGAACACTACATCATAAATTGTGTACTTGAATAGATTCGTTCCAGAGTGGATATACACGACATCCCGGCCATTTTCTGTGCTGTAGCCGGTAGCGCCTTCGATGAACCCATGGTAAGCGGTGCCAGGCTTAGGGTCACTGGGAGACTGAGGTTGAAGATTGTCTCGATTCTGCCACATGTTCGCCCCGAGCACTGAGGGGTATAGGAAGGGTTTAACCTGTGAGCCGGTATCTCCACCGACGGCATTTGCGTCTGCCTTGTTCGGATCCCATAGATAGGGTCCGGTGCGCGACCCGTCAAGCATTTGAAAAAACCCGCCTGTGTCAAATGCAGCTCCGCCGAAGGTAATAAAGCGATCGACTATCGGCAAGTATTCGGAATTGTCATAGGTATGGGCGGCAATGGGTGCGTTCATCGGGCCGTCGACCGTTTCATAGAGAATACTGATAGTCGGGCTGACCCCTACGACATCAGAAGGTAGAGAAGCGCGCTCCCACAGAAGCGAATCGGCTTGCCAGCGATAAACTTCGTTGCCCGGATAGTTTGCGTGTCCGCCGCCCCAGAAAATAAGATTGCCACGGCGACTGTCCCAGGCCATGGAGCTCCAGGCGTCAATGATGCTGTGAGGGCTGCCGACATTGGGTGCCAGTGGTGGAGTCGGGCGCTGGGCCAAAGGCGTCCAGGCGTCGCTGAAGTTGTTCTGGTTTAACCTCACCCAACCATTTTCAGGCAGGTTGGACAGGCGCTTCCCCAACTCAGAGCGAAGGTCGAGTTGAAAATCCTGTGCAACAATAAAAGGCGACAAACAAAGCAGCGTCAAACCAAGCACACTGGACGTGGTGCTTTCCCTGACAACGCTTAGCCAATTTTTGGGCGGTATGAGCAATTCCGGGAACCTCTTGAGCGATAGCTGCGGTAACCACAGCCATATAGAATACGACTATAAAACGCTAATTTTCTGACCCAGATTAGACAATTATGCTAACTCGAGGGATACAGCACGGTGTAGGGCCGGAGCTTGTTTATGCTGAACTACAATTGCGTTGCGGTGCTATAGGAGAAGTATATCTCATCGTGATGATCTGGAGAAATCGCGCTGTCTTTCTGTATCTGGCCACGCTTTTGCTAGCGTGCATGCCGAAAGACATCTGCGCGAAGCGTAGCCGTAATCCGGCCTGGACAATCCCAGGTTCAGTCACCACCAACCGCTTCAGCACCAAATCCCCTACCCCCTGAATCGAACAAGTGCGGACTCCTGTCGAGCGAAGCACTTGCATCAGAAGCCCAGCACGGTAAGCTCAGCTACACGCGAGTAGGAGTAGAGGAAAAGGGCAGCGGCCATTAGCGGGATGCGGTCGTGGTCACGCGGCCGGCTCAATAACGGGATTCTGTGATTTTGACCAATCTACCTGATGCTCCTCCTCCCACCCATTATTACATGACGTTCCAAGTATGAGGTGTTGAATATGTCGGAGTTAGTATTTCAGGTACCGCGGAGGCTCAGGAGAGGGGGGCTAGCGAATGACGAACAACAATCTGTGGAGTCCGGAGTTGAGTTACTCTCTCTAATGGCCAGCTCGTTGGGCCTTGAGGACCTTGGCAACAGCCATGTATTGGATATGGGCTGCGGTTGCAAATTTACCCAGGCAATTCTCGACCGTTCACTGCCGATCGGACACTACACAGGCATCGATGTCTACGCGGAACTGATTGAGTATCTCCAGACTAACGTTGCCGATTCACGCTTTGACTTTCACCGCATGAATACGCATAACGACATGTACAATCTGGATGGTGAGCCACTCACAGGTACAACCAAGCTCCCCGTGGCTGAGGGATCGTTTGACGTTATCTGTTTGTTTTCTGTGTTTACTCATTTGGCACCCGATGACTATGTCTCTATGCTCAAAATGTTACGTCAGTATGTCAAACCCGACGGACAACTGTTCTTCAGTGTATTTATCAACGAGCTAACGACCGGAGGGCATGGTCATATGGACTCGTTTGGCAAGGCCATTATGTCGGCTGATGAAGCAGTGCTTAGCAAGCATAAGGAATCATTCAAGAAAGTGGCTGAAGCGGGTATTCCGGACTTTTTTGATCTTGTACCGACACACCCACTCAAGGTGGCAATGTACTCGAGAGAATACGCGCTGAAATTGCTCGATGATACAGGATGGAAATTGGACTCACTGAATGATCCGCTAGAGAAAATTCAGCATCATATGGTTTGCAGTCCCATCTAAATAGTTCGTCAGATTGATGCCGGGCATGAATTGTCGTGCTCTTGCAAGCATGTGAAAGTACCGCCCCATGACAAGTAAAGAAGAGGCCCGAGAGCAGAAACGTATGGGAACGACCATGCTCGTGTTGGCATGGGTGGTACTTATTGCTCTTGGAATATTTTTTTTCAATGATCTTCTTGGTGATCAGCACAATCCAAATCAGTTGGTGCAATCGCGCTATAACGAAGACGGCGCGCGCGAGATTTTTTTACAGCGCAACAAATCCGGCCACTACGTGACAAGTGGGAAAATCAACGGTCAACAAGTCACCTTTATTCTCGATACAGGTGCTACCGGTGTTGCGGTACCTGAGGCGATGGCGAAGCGATTGGGGCTGTCTCGAGGTAGAGCGTTTCCTACTCAAACTGCAAATGGCATGTCAACCAGCTACGCCGTAATCCTGGACAGAGTCAGCGTGGGCGCGATTGAGTTGCGCGACGTTGCAGCGGGTATTACCCCGGGGCTGCAGTCAGAAGAAGCGTTGCTAGGTATGTCCTTCCTTAAACACATCGAGTTTACGCAACAGGGGAGTACATTAGTGCTACGGCAGTGACTCTTGTTGGCCAGTACGGCTAACGCATTGATTGGCACTCCCGCGATGCCTCTTAAGTGCAAAAGGGGCAACAACTGGCCCTCGGTCATCCACCGTCGACACTATTTCCGCTGTAATTGACGAGGGTGAAAGGCGTCACTTTCGATTGAGCACCACAGGTTTCCAGTCTGTGTAGTTGCCCCCGAAGTAGAAACATTTCTGATGACAATATCGCAACGACTATCTCTGTGGTTTGCTACTTTGGAGCATCTCGGGCAGAGTGACGACTGATTGAGACCGTGGAGTGGCGGGCTACCCTGAAGCGTTGCCAGAATGTGTAGTGCGCTGGCTCCAGGTGACAGGTCATTGTTGCAATAAGGTCGTCCATTTTCGAAGTCAGCAGATATTCCAAGGAGCCGCAGCTTTGGCGGGTAGATGTCTGACATCCCCCATTCACTGCGAGAAGCCAGCATCGATCAGGCCTATAGATTAAAAAAAAAAGGGCCTTGGAGATCAGCTCCTGTATTCAATGTTCGTCAAAAAGTAAGAATCTACTACGATGCATATTCCAGATATTTTAATGCTAAGCACCATCGGGCTACTGGGTCTCTTGTGCCAGT
>JBLFXU010000104.1:0-8721 GCA_047609575.1 Bacteroidia bacterium
TCGCTATGGTGAGCCGGAGGAGGTGGCTCACGCAACATTGAGCTTGGTGTTGCCAGCCGCGAGTTTCATCACGGGTGCAACGTTGGTGGCGGACGGGGGTGTAACCATCCGCAATGCCTGAAGAACGTACTCGGAGCGTGCTAGTAGAGCGTTAGTAGAATGTTAGAAGCGCGCCTCGCGTAAGGGCAGGTTAGTCGCGTAAGGCCAGGTTTTGCGTTGCTTCGTGCTGCAATAAATCCTGATAGTTGCTGACCGACTGACGCAGATCTGCCGCGCCCACTTTTTCCAGTGCAGGCACAATGCCGGTGGCATCTATGCCGGGATCCAAAAACTGGCAGATGCGCGAAATGCTGTCAGCAATGTCCTGCGCCAGCTCTTCATAGCTTAACTCGTGCAGTGGTAAGCCCGCCACGCGTGCGCGGAAGCTATCCCCGTTGGCCAGCATCAACTTTTGCCTTGCAATGAAAGCATCGACGTCAATGTCTATCTGCATGGTCTCTTGACTGCGCCCGCCAGGCGCCGAGTGATTGGGGCCTCCGGCATACAAAATTTCCTCAGAGACGTAACGACGCAAGCCATTGTTGCGTATCAGATGAATAAACTTGATGTTGCCTTCAGATATGAGTAAGTCGACGACGCTTTCCCATTCCGGCTTAAAAAATACATCATAGGTGATTTTCATACCGGTGGCCGCGGCGTCGGTGTTCAGGGCCTGTCGTATGAACTCAACAGGATCTGCGTCGCGTTCAGCCAACAGTCGCTGGGTGCGAGCTTCGCGCTCCTGGGCGATGTGTTTTTCAGGATTGAAGCCGTCTTCGTAGCCGCGCACCATCTTGAGTTGCAGTAACTCGCCATGACAGCAGACACCACTGAGCTGGTTCAGTGTTCTGACAAGGAGGGTGCTGCCGGTGCGAGGAGCACCAACGATGACAAATTTTACGCCCATGCTGCTTCCGGCTGATGAGAGGTTTACGCGTTATTAGCCTGCCAGCTTATATGACGCGCGGCTTGCAAGTCCAGAGGCCTGGCCTACGCTGACAGACTCGCCGTATTTACGTATGCTGGACATTTTTTGGGCCGTATGCGCCATAGCAGGCTAGGAGTTGCAGATGGATACGAACAAAATCGCCAGCTACTTTGATCTGACCGGCAAGGTGATACTGGTCACCGGCGGCAGTCGTGGTCTGGGTTATCACATGTGCAGGGCTTTCGCCCAGGCCGGTGCCACACTCATTATCAGCTCGCGTAAAGCAGAGGCTTGCGAGCGCGCGGCGCAGTTGATCACGGCCGACACAGGCGCCCAGTGCTTACCGCTGGCTTGCCACGTGGGAGACTGGGAGGCTTGCGATGCCTTAGTTGAGGCGGGATATGAGCAATTTGGACGCATTGACGTGCTGGTTAATAATGCCGGTATGTCTCCGCTGTATGAATCCCCTGCCAAGGTGAGCCGGGAACTTTTCGACAAAGTCATTGGTGTTAACCTGGCTGGCCCTTACCGTCTTTGCGCAACGGTGGGTGAGCGCATGGCGGCGGGCGAAGGCGGCTCAATCATCAACGTCAGCAGCATTGCCTCGGTCGCACCCAGTTCCTCGGAATTGCCCTATGCGGCTGCCAAGGCGGGTCTGAACAATCTAACAGAAGGGTTGGCGCGAACTTTCGCGCCCAAAGTGCGGTGCAATTGCATTTTACCCGGTCCGTTTCTTACGGATATTGCGGATGCCTGGTCAGAGGACGTAAAACAAGCGGTTAATGCGATGGTGCCCCTTGGCAGGGCGGGGCAGCCCGATGAAATTGTTGGAACGGCCCTTTATCTGGCGTCGGAGGCTTCTGCCTATACCAACGGAGCCATGATAAAGGTAGATGGAGGAGCCGTTTTTGGATCTTGAATGTTTAAGACGCGCGCAGTTTCAGGAATGGATTCATCCAGCGGAATTTCCAGTCTGTGAACCGCAGTGGCGCATCCAACACTGCCAGACAAATACAATCTTCTGACTGCAGCGCTGTGGGTGCATGCTCGTCTTGGGGGCCACGAAAAATAAAGTCGCCCTCATGGTAACTGCCATCGGCATCGGAATAGCCACCCTGCAAAATGAGGGTCATCTCACTGCCACGGTGCGTGTGATTGGGTATGCGACCGCCGGCCTTGATGTGATACAGGGCGAGTTCGTAGTTCGGGTCGCCAGTCACCAAGTGGCTTATACGCAGTGACGAGCCGATACTCTTCCAGCTAAGATCGCTGAAATCGCCGCGCATCAGACGCTGCAAGATGGCAGGGGTATTGTCCGCTTTGCGCGGGCTGCGATCATATTCCAGTGGTGACTCCTCATCGAGTCTTGCCAGTACAGCATTGAGTTGGACGTCGCCAACAGGTACCGGCTCCAGCGTCTCAAACAGGCTGGCACCCAGCTCCGTCAACTGGCCGGTCTGGCGCCGGCATTGCTCACAGCGGTCCAAGTGAATGGAAACACAAGCAGACTGAGCCAGAGACAGTGCGCCGGCAGTGTAATCGATCAGTAAATCAGGTTCGGGATGTAATTGAGGCATGGCGCTATCTTTCAAGTTGAATATGGAGTTTCTGTAAGGCTAGGCGTACGCGTGATTTCACGGTACCCAAGGGGATATCCAGATCCCCAGCCACTTCTGAGTGAGACTTGCCTTCCATATAAACCTTGCCGAGTATCTGGGCTTGGTCCAGGGGCAGTTCTCCGATCATGTCTCTGATTTTGTCTCTGGTGCGGCGCTGGTGCAGCACAATGAAGGCCTCTTCGCTCTCATCACCGTTGGAGACGTCGTGAGCTGACAAAGGCGTATCGAATTTTTGCAGGCGGCGATAAAGATCGGTGCGGCAGTTTCTGGCAATTGTGTAAATCCAGGTGCTTGCCGCCGCTTTGCGTGCATCAAAGGCTCCGGCTTTTTGCCAGACCTTCAACATGACTTCCTGAACGAGTTCGTCGGCATGATTGGCCGACAGCGTTGAGCCCGACAGAGCATAGGCCTTCATCAGCGGCGCAAAGTGCCGGAACAGGCGGCTGAATGCGGCTCTGTCCTCGTTTTTGGCGATTAGCGCGAGACATTCGCTCCACTCGTCTAAACGGGCGCCATCTGGGCCAATCTCGGGTCTGTCCGCCACGCTGAGCATGCTCGTTTCCATTAGGATTTAGAGAGTATACGCGCCTGAACCATAACGGATCACAACTTATGCTAATAAAGATGGTAGGAGACTGGTGGCAGCTGACGCCTTTTTCTGTTCAAGTTGATCCGTTTTGGCGAGCGGGTCGTATCTCGGACAAGCTTTTCCTTAAACACCCCGCGGGCAATTGCTCGGATGAGGACTGAATGAAAGTAGCTGTTATCGGTTCCGGCATCTCTGGCCTCTCCTGCGCGCACTACCTCAGTGAGCAGCATGAGGTATGGGTTTACGAGGCTGGTGCGCGTATCGGGGGCCATACTGCGACGATGGATGTGCAGTTGGGCACCCGGCGCTATGCAGTCGACACAGGTTTTATTGTCTTCAACGATTGGACTTATCCCAATTTCATTGCCCTGATGGCTGAATTGGGTGTGTCCAGTCGGGCGACGGCAATGGGGTTTAGTGTGCGTGACCCGCAATCCGGACTAGAATACTCTGGAACAAACCTTGATTCCCTGTTTGCGCAGCGGCGCAATCTCGTTTCTCCGGGATTTTTGCTCATGGTGAAGGACCTATTGCGCTTCAATCGAGAAGCTGTGGCGGACGTAGAGGCCGGGCGGCTAGACGACACCGAGACCCTGGGTCAGTACCTTGGCAGACATGGTTATGGTGAGCGCTTCATCAATCATTACCTGGCGCCCATGGGTTCTGCTATATGGTCTGCTGATTGCGCCAGTATCACCGATTTCCCGGTGAGCTTTTTCCTCCGGTTTTTCCGTAACCACGGCTTGTTATCGGTCAAGAACCGCCCGCAATGGCGCACCATTGAAGGTGGCTCCAGGGAGTATTTAAAGCCCCTGTGCGCGCGTTTTTCCGACCGTATCAGCACGGGCAATCCCGTTGTGCAAGTGCAGCGCCAAGCCGGGAAGGGAGTGACGCTGGTAATGGGCGACGGCCAACGTTTGTTTTTTGACCAGGTCGTAATGGCAACCCACTCCGACCAGGCATTAGCCCTGCTCGAACAGCCCACGGAGCAGGAGCGAGACGTGCTCGGTTCAATACCTTATCAGGCCAATGAGGTGGTGCTGCATACCGATACCCGCATGTTGCCCAAAAACACCAAGACATGGTCGAGTTGGAACTACACCTTGGGCGCCGCCGAACGCCCTGCTGTGGTGACCTATAACATGAATATCCTGCAGGGCATCGAGGCGCCAGAAACGTTTTGTGTAACGCTCAATGACACCGCATCCATTAACCCCAGACGCATTTTCGGGCGCTTCAGCTATGACCACCCGGTATTTTCTCTCAAGGGGATGGGTGCCCAAAAGCGCTGGGAAGAGATCAATGGAGTAGCCGATACCTGGTACTGCGGCGCTTACTGGCACAACGGCTTTCATGAGGACGGCGTGGTCAGTGCACTGCGTGTTGCAGCTGCAATGGGTGCACAGGTAAGGATCGCTGCGTGAAATCCAGGCTGTATGAAGGTGTGGTGCGGCATCGGCGCTTTTCGCCGCGCCCACACGACTTCGAATACCGGGTGGCCATGCCCTTCATTCGTTTGGATGAGTTACCCACACTATTTAAGTCGCGCCTGTTTTGGTCTGCTACTGGCGCGGCGCTGGCAGAATTTCGCCGCAGTGATTTTCTGGGTGACCCCTCCATGCCATTGGATAAAGCGGTACGAAAGCGTATTCGCGAGGAAACCGGTATAGCGCATACCGGGCCCATCTACCTGCTGGCGAACTTGCGCTACTTCGGTTATAGCATCAATCCCATTGCCTGTTACTACTGCTACAGCGAAGATGAAAGCTGCCTGGAGTTTCTTGTTTCTGAGGTCACCAACACGCCCTGGGATGAGCGCCACAGCTACGTCTTACCAGGGCCCCAAGCGGGTCAGTGGTTGCGCACCCAGTTCGACAAGGCACTGCATGTCTCGCCCTTCAATCCCATGGATATGCGTTACCACTGGCGCAGTAATCAACCAGCACAGCGACTGGCGGTGCATCTGGAGAATCACCAGGCTGGCCAGAAAGTGTTTGATGCCACCCTGACACTGACAGAGCGCCCAATGACGGGCTGGAATATGGCTCGGTTGTTAATCCGTTACCCCTTTATGACCGCCAGAATTGCTCTGGCGATCTATTGGCAGGCCCTTAGATTATTTCTTAAGGGTGTGCCTATCCATGGACATCCTGCAACACGCAACAGGAGCAAGGCATGAATGACGTTAGTATCGGCAGCATACAGTTGCCGCAGATTGGTAAAGCCAGCATTGGCGAAAAGATTGCCCGGGATGCTGTGTTTTCTCTATTCCGCAAGTTGCAGATTGGTGCGCTGGTACTGCACGAGGGAGGGCAGGTGCATCGTTTTGGTACGCCCGGACGCGTCGGTGAACCGCAGGCGGAAGTGCATATCCACAATCCTGCTGTGTACGGATCAATGCTGCGCGGCGGTTCAATTGCCTGTGGCGAGGCCTATATCCGTGGCTTCTGGACATCGCATGACCCTGTAGTGGTGACGCGTTTGTTCAGCGCTAATCTGGCCGTGCTGGATGGCTTTGACGAGAGCCAGTCATGGCTTGTCCGCCTGGCGCTCAAGATAGCGCACTGGCGCAGTCGCAATACGGCAGAGGGTTCCAAGGATAATATTTCGGCGCACTACGATCTGGGCAATGAGTTCTTTGCGTTGTTTCTGGATCCCAGCCTGATGTACTCATCGGCGCTGTTCACCGATCGATCCGCAACGCTGGAGTCGGCATCCACAGCCAAGCTGGATGAACTGTGCCAGCAATTGGAGCTGCAGCCTGGCGATCACTTGCTTGAAATCGGTACTGGCTGGGGAGGCATGGCAATCCACGCCGCTCGCCACTATGACGTGCGTGTTACTACCACTACGATCTCACAGGAACAATATCGTCATGCCTGTGATCGCGTGCGAGAGGCGGGACTCGGTGAGCGCGTCACCGTGCTGTGTGAGGACTATCGAAACCTTACCGGCGAGTATGACAAGCTCGTGTCTATCGAGATGATCGAAGCGGTTGGGCATGATTTTTATAACCATTATTTTGAGACATGCAGCAAGCTACTGGCGCAGGACGGAAAAATGGTGATACAGGCCATCACCGTTGCGGATCAGCGCTATGAGCTGGCCCGAGATTCTGTGGATTACATAAAGCGCTATATCTTTCCGGGTGGTTGCCTGCCCTCTGTGGCTGTGATTAGTGACAATCTGGCCCGCCATACCGATATGCAGATGGTACACCTGCGCGATATTACCGAAGACTATGCGATCACCCTGGCGCATTGGCGCGAGCGTTTCCTGGCGCAACTTCCCACCGTGCGGGCTATGGGATTTGATGAGGATTTTATCCGTATGTGGGAGTACTACCTGTGCTACTGCGAAGGCGGCTTCAGGGAGCGCATTATCAGCACAGTACAGATGGCCTTTGCCAAGCCTGGTTATCGATTTCCTGGTGGGGTTTAGAAGCCATTGCCGGGAAAATGCAATCTGATTGTATGCAGTAGGCGTAACAACTTCTGTGACACGGCAATTGATCCTCTTTTTACGGACAAAGATACGGAAAACGCTGATGGAAACTGCAAAGATTGAAACTGCAAAGATTGAAACTGCAAAGATTGAAACTGCAAGGATGGAACCTGTTGCGACTGCTCCCTGGGCAATATCAGACGATGCTCGCCTTGTGCGGGACACGCTAGTCGCGCGTGGCCTGGAAACACCTCTGATTGAGACCGGCCTTAACAGAGACCAAAAATATGAAAAGATTCGCGATTCATTCGCTGATATAGCGCGCACACTCGGTCTCGATCTAACCGACGACAGCCTCTGCGACACACCGCAGCGTATCGCGCGCATGTATGTTGACGAGATATTCTCGGGACTCGATTATGCGAAGTTTCCCAAGGCCACTGCAATCGATAACAAAATGGGTGTAGAGGAGATGGTGCGCATTGCCGATATCGCAGTGGTAAGCACCTGCGAGCATCATTTTATTACGATCGATGGTGTGGCCACCGTGGCGTATATACCATCTAAAAAAATTATTGGATTGTCCAAGGTAAATCGCATAGTGCGATTTTTTGCGCAGCGCCCGCAGGTACAAGAGCGGTTGACGCAGCAAGTGTTGGTTGCGTTACAGACGATTCTGGATACGCAGGACGTCGCTGTTACCATTGATGCTGCGCACTACTGCGTGAAGGCACGGGGCGTCATGGATGCCAATTCCCGTACCCGTACTACGGCCGTTGGTGGTCAGTTTAAGAGCGACCCTAGAACGCGATCTGAATTTCTAGCCTGATTCGCATCTAGCTGCCACCGCGCCCACTTTGTTGAGCGGCCGGATAGGACCACCGATGAAGAATTCGCCCATGATAAATTCGCCCACGGCGCTAAAAGTAGTCAACGGACTTCTGTTCAACGTGAGTTGGTTCACCCTGGTGATGGCTCATAATGTTGTTCCTGCGCCCGTTGTTGCCGCGGTGCATCTGGCGGTCCACTTTGCCCTCATGGGTCGTGGCAAGTCGGAGCTGTTGTTGATCATACTGGTCGGTTGTGCCGGCGCGCTGCTTGATCAGGCTCTGTTCGCCTTTGGCGTATTTCTGGTAGATGGCCAACACGCCTTGCCTCCCTTGTGGCTGAGTTGTCTTTGGCCCGTATTTGCAACGACGCTGCTCCATGCTTTTTCGGGATTCCACTACCGCCCTGTGCTGGCACTGCTGCTGGGCGCGGTTGGCGGCACTACTTCCTATGTTGCCGGCGCTAGCCTGAGTGACGTGTCCTTCGCTGATCCATTCTGGGGCCCTGTCACACTTGCTGTGATTTGGGGTGTCTTGTTCCCACTTATGATGATGCTTGCTCGCCGCGATGCAGAGACCTCCAATGCGCCAGCGACGGCTTAGCACTTTCTTTGTTGCACTGTTGGTTCTGGGGCTGTCCTACGCCGCACAATCTGCCGACACCCAAGCGCTGTTTACTATCGGTACGGCGACAGATGCGCGCAGTGGCGAGCTGCTGTATCGAGAACTGCATCTGTGCACGCCCGAGCGACTTTCCTGCACGGTAGAGTATCGAGATGTTGCAGATGAGCTGATTGCACATAAAACGTTGGATTACAGTGTGCGCTTGCATGCTCCGGTAGTGGTTATGCGCGATTTGAGAGCCGGTAAGGAATACACACTACCGGTTCAGCAGCAGTCAGATGTAGTGGTCGATGCGGGCTTTGATAATTACGTTCGACAGCGCTGGGATGCTTTGCAGCGCGACGAAAAGCTGAGCTTTCCATTGCAGCTGACATCCCTGGAACGTCCTGTGCGTATGCGCGCCCAGGCTCTGGCAGAAGACTGCGCGCCAGAGCATTTGTGTGTTCTGGTGGAAGTGGATTCCTGGCTGCTTGGCCTGGTGGCAGACCCTATTGCCCTGCGGTATGCCCGGTCTAACCAGCGACTTCTGTATTTTTCCGGGGTCAGCAATATCAAAAGTGTGGAGGGCGACTCCCAGGTGGTGGAGATACGCTACGACTATGCGGCAGCTGCTGTGCCTGCCAGCTCCCACCATTCCCTCCCTGCGTCACA
>JBLFXU010000105.1:0-8691 GCA_047609575.1 Bacteroidia bacterium
CGAAGATCACATCCCAGTCATCTCGCGTTTTGCCTTTGATGACCTCAGTCATTTTGGCTTTCATCTGCGGCCAATTGCCCATGTCGAACTGGTTCTCAAAATGTTTGGCGTCGTCGCCCAGCTTGTTCAAAAGGGCGGTGTAAAACTGCGGCTCGATGGAGCCCAGAGAAATGTATTTGCCGTCAGCGGTTTCGTATACCTCGTAAAAATGCGAACCCGAATCAAGCAAATTTGTACCTCGCTCATCAGACCAGAATCCGGCCTGGTTGGCGGCAAAGGTGCTCGCCATTAATGTGGCTGCACCGTCAATCATCGCGGCATCCACGACCTGGCCTTTGCCTGAGCCCTTCGCTTCCAGAAGCGCGCAGACTATGCCATAGGCTAGCATTAGGCCGCCGCCGCCGAAGTCCCCCACCAGGTTGAGAGGAATGGCGGGTTTTTCTCCGGCGCGACCGATACCGTGAAGTGCCCCACTGAGGGCGATGTAGTTTATGTCGTGCCCCGCTTCTTTTGCCATCGGGCCTTCCTGGCCCCAGCCGGTCATGCGACCATAAACCAGTGCTGGATTGCGCGCCAAGCAAATGTCAGGACCCAATCCTAGCCGTTCCATAACACCGGGGCGATTCCCCTCCAGCAATGCATCGGCTTTTTCCAGCAGGGTCAGCACGGTGTCAACACCATCTTTTTCTTTCAGGTTGACACTAATGCAGCGTTTGTTGCGGTTGAGGAAGTCTAGCTTTGGATTGTGGGAAGCAGTGAACATACTGCCCCCGGGTCGTTCTACACGAATCACCTCAGCGCCCATGTCAGCCAGTAACATAGCGGCGAAGGGGCCCGGCCCGATGCCCGAGATTTCAATAATGGTCAGACCCTGAAGTGGTCCCATGGCATATGCTCCGGATGGTGGGTGGCGAACAGGATATTGTCGCTTGCTTCTTGCCGCGGCAATGGTGTTACAGCTCTTACAGGTTGTCCTTTCAAATCAAGTGTTCAAACATGACCCGTGCCTCTTCAAGCTTGGCAAAAATAGGGTAGTCGCTATTCATAGCCCAGCTGATGGTGAGCATATTGAGTGTCCCCACCACCATCGCAGCGAGTATTTCCGGTGAGAACTCTGCGTTAACGTCTCCCACTTCGATTCCGGCAGTGATCAGGTGAACAAAGCTGGCAATTGCGCTGTCGCCTATTTCCCGTTGCCGTTCTGTGTCTTCAGCGAACGTGGACGGCGCAATCAGAATCAGTTGGCGATCAATGTCCTCATAGTCCGCAAAGTTGGACTCGATATAGTCGATCATGGCCTCCAATCGGTCGCGTGTTGTCTGGTGATGGTTCATTAACAGGCGGAACATCGGTTCTGACTGGTCATAGAGGCGGGAAATGCCCAGCCCTCCCAAGAGGGCGTGCTTGTTGGGGAAATGCCCATAGAATGTTCGCCTGGCGACATCGGCTTCCACGCAGATCTGTTCGATGCTGGTGTCTTCGATGCCTTGCCCACGAAAAAGCCGGTAGGCCGCTTCTTCTATGCGGCTACGGATTTCTTGTTTGCGCTTTTTTCGGCGCCCTAGGGGCACCTCTGCCGTGACCATGAAATTTCCGTAATTCTATTGCAATCGCTCATGCATTAAACTATTTTGTATACATATGTGCAAGTTTGCTCATATGGGAAGCGACAGGCTCGTTTTTACTGGATTAAATAAAGAGAGAATACAATGTCTGATCATCTGATTGTGGTTTCTGCCGATTGCCACGCCGGCTTGCCGATCGCCGACTATAAGCCCTACGTGGAGTCAAAGTACCACGAGATGATGGACATGGCAGTGCCCATTACGATCGAAATGATGGATAAAGCCGAGTCTACCTTCTTGATCAAGGAAATTAACGATGCTTGGCGCGCGCCTATTAAGCAAGAGCTCACGGGTGCCTGGGACTACAAAGAACGTTTGAATATGTTGGCTGGTGACGGGATTGCCGCTGAGGTTATTTTCCCCGACGGCATCACTGAGAAAAATACACCGCCTTTCGGTGCAGGCCTGGGTTTGTCGCCCCGGGATATGGTGCCGGAATTACAGTGGGCTGGAGCCATGGCTCACAATCGCTGGCTGGCCGAATGGTGTGCTAACGACTCCGCCCGTCACATAGGCGTGGCCTCGATTCCTCTTTTATGGGATGTGCAGCAGGCCGTGGAGGCGGTCCAGTGGTGCGTGGACAACGGCCTCAGAGCGGTCATGATTCCTACCTTATGGGGCGAGCATGACCCCTACCATCACGTCAAATATGATCCCTTCTGGGCGATCTGCGAAGACCTTGAAGTGATCGTTCACTTTCACTCTGGGCCAGCCCCTCACTTAGAGTACTTTGGAGCAGGGTTTCCGGTGGAGGACAAGCGTGACGAATTGCCGGGTGCCATGGGCATTTATGTGTCCGAGGTAATGTGGTGGTTGTATCGACCGCTGACATTCATGATTTGGGGCGGAGTATTCGAGCGCTTCCCCAAGCTTAAGACCATGATTGTTGAAGGCGGCACCATGTTCATGTTGCCTTCTTGGTTGCGTCTGATGGACTTCCATTACACCGAAGGGCAGATTTCTGCCAAGCTGGGAAATTTTCGCAAGCATTTGTCTCTTCGACCCAGTGAGTATTTTGCCCGTAATATCGGTGTTGGTGCTTCTTG
Source organism: Bacteroidia bacterium (assembly GCA_047609575.1). Taxonomy (GTDB): domain Bacteria; phylum Pseudomonadota; class Gammaproteobacteria; order Pseudomonadales; family Halieaceae; genus Marimicrobium. The sequence continues at coordinate 2,672 of JBLFXU010000105.1, forward strand.
TGTGCTGCGTCCCGATTTGGATATGCGCGATGAAGTCGGTCTGGAAAAGGTCATGTGGGGAAATGATTTTCCACACCCCGAGGGCAGTTGGCCCAACACCGCGCAGTATTTTAAGGACAACTTCAGCAATTTTCCCGAGCGCGACGGCCGCAAGATTCTAGGCGAGAACGCCGTGAACTTTTACGGGCTGGACCGAGAGCGCCTGCAGGTAGTCGCCAATGAGATAGGGCCCACGGCCGCACTCTTTAATTAAGATTAGGTAGCAGGCAGCAGGTATTTAGAGAGGTATATATGACGATCGTAGAAGCATGTGAATCCAAGACCAATACGACACCTGAATTTCCCATGGGTTGGTACTCTGTCGCGCGTTCTCGCGAACTGCTGGTGGGTGAGGTCAAGTCAGTGCAGGCCTTCGATCGAGAGTTGGTGCTTTACCGCACACGCTCAGGTGTGCCTGTATTGCAGGATGCCTTCTGCCCCCATCTGGGCGCGAACCTGGCGGTGAAGGGTCGAGTGGTGGGGGAGTCTATTCGCTGTCCGTTCCACGGTTGGCGCTATGGTACCGATGGCATGTGTGAACATATCCCTTACAGCGACGAGATTCCAGAACGCGCACGTTTGCGTACTTGGCACTGTGAGGAGAAGAACGGGGAAGTCTACATGTGGTTCCACAGGGAAAACACCGGCCCACAATGGGAACTGCCGTCGTTTCCGGAACTGGGTGATCCCGACTGGACGAGTCCGCGCTACACCGAGTTCCTAGTACCTGCGCATGTTCAAGACATTGCCGAAAATTCTTGTGACCCGGTACATTTTCAGTTTGTTCACAAAATGGAGGATGTGCCGCCATCCGAGGTCACTATTGATGCAGACGGTCGCACGCTGCACTTGCATTCCGATGCGGAACAATCAGGCGTCAGCACGCATCTGCACGCCACTGTGTATAACCCCGGCTTTGCTATGGTGCGCAACACCTACGCGCCCGGTGCTGAAATGGTGATGTATAACAGTGCCCAGCCGATTAGCAAACATCAGACTTTGATGCGCTGGACACTCACAGTAAGTCGATCTATCGAGGATTTGGCAGGCGACGATGTCATGGAAGGCATTATTGCGGGCCTGGACGATGACTATCCGATCTGGGCCAATAAGGTCCACAAACACCGTCCTCTTTTTTGTAAAGAGGACAAGACCTTGGTGATGTTCCGTAAGTGGGTACGCCAGTTCTATCTAACATCAAGCGACAAGCGCGAGATCGCTTAAGCATGCAGGATTTTACTGATAAGGTTGCTGTCATCACCGGCGGTGCCAGCGGAGTCGGTCGTTCTCTCGCATTTGCGCTGGGACGACGCGGCGCAAAAATTGCCGTGGGTGATGTCGATAAGGTCGCAATGGAGAAGGTGCGAGCTGATCTTGAGACGGAAAATATTAGCGCTATTGTTGAATTTTGCGACGTAACGTCGATGGATAGCCTCCACCATCTTGCCGACAAGGCCGAGGCGGCCCTTGACGGAATTCACCTAGTCTTTGCCAATGCCGGTATTGGTGCTGGGGAATCCGGTGCCATGTGGGATTACTCAGAAAAAGACTGGCAGTGGTGCTTTAACGTAAACCTGTGGGGCGTGATCAACACCATCCGCGCCTTTATGCCCAGGCTGGTGGCGCAAAACGAAGAAGCACATTTTGTGGTCACAGGCTCTGGCAATGGCGCTTTGTTGGTCTACCCGGATCAGCCAATCTACACGGCCAGTAAGGCGGCAGTGCACGCAATCACCGAGAACCTGCATTACCAATTGCAGGCTGCGCAGAGTCCGGTCAAGGTGAGCGCTCTGTTCCCTGGTCCGCATGTGGTGGATACCGGCTTGTTTAATTCGGGCCGCGTGCGCCCACAGGCGCTGAAGAAAGAGGTCGAAGGTAATGCCTCCGGTATCAGTTCCATCGAAGACATGAAGGAGATGTGTGCAGAGTTCGGCATTGAACTACAGACTACACACCCGGATGAGGTGGCAGACATGGCGTTGGAGGGATTGCAGCAGGACGCCTTCTGGCTCCTGGCAACGACGCCCGAGACGGACAGTAAAATTCGCGCGCGAGCCGATATGATTCTCAATCGAAAGACACCCGTACCCAACACAGTGGGTGCTTAATCTAGCAACGACAATTCATAAGGAAAAGAATATGACCAGTGAATCAGGTGCACCCCAGGGAAACCCGGGAGATATAGTCAATTGGCCCATGCTGAAGATCGTGTATCGGACAGATCCGGACAAGATAGCGGCGTTGTTGCCCCCCGGAATTTCCCCCGGAGCCAATCCCAACGTCAACCTCACTATTTACAACTTTCCGGTACCGGACGAGCCCGAGTATGGCATCGTCACCAGTGTAGATGCAGATTTCGATGGGGTAGCCGGCGAATTTACGTTGGGTTACGGGATTGATCAAGAGTCAGCGATTTTTGTCAGCCAGGAAACCAATGGCCAGCCGAAATACCCCTGCACTACTGAATTTTATCGTCTTGGCCCACAGATCAAAGCACGTTGTATTCATCAGGGATACACCTTTGTGGAGTTTGAGGGTGTTTCCACCGGCCCTTCGGGACCGCGCGAGCCGCATCAGCAGAATGAGTGGTGGCTGAAGTACTCCCGCGCTGTCAGCGTGGGTGGGCCTGCAACCGATTTTGATTTTCCGCCCCATGTGGTTCGAGTGCGCAGTGAGTACGGCACCGCATGGCGTGAGGAAGTTGAAGGGACACTAGTGCTGCGCGACAGCCCTTGGGACCCACTGACAAGCCTGCTGCCAATGCGTGAGCAGCTTGAGTCCTACCTCTGGTGGCCGACTTTTCTTGATCGTGAAATGACACTGGCTGGAAAGCTCGATCCGCAAGCTTTCTTGCCGTATACCGATACCATTTCTGGTTCGCGTTGGCCTGGCACGAATGGCGGTCCAAAGCGCGGTTGATTTTTTGTTGGCTCTGCAGGGAGATATTCCCTGCAGAGCCAATTACTCCTTCAGCCAAGCGATAATGGGCGGCCTCATTAGCACGAAAAAAGCATGGAATTTTTAAAGCCGTTACGTCCCGTATTGACCGGTATGTGCTGTTTGGCGCTAGGCCCAGGAATCATGGGGATCTACGGCTTCTTCGTTGAGCCATTGTCGAGCGAGTTCGGTGTTGGTGTCGCGATTCTAAATGTGGGTCCGGTGGCATTGCTGTTCGTTCCGGCGATCTTGGGCGCCTGGATCGGCAAAATGGCGGACCAGCTACCGATTCGAAACATCCTTCTTGTCGGCGTTACTCTGGGGATGTTATCTCTGATGGCGATCAGCCATGCGCCAACGCTGTGGTTAGTCGCCTTGGGGTTTTTGTCATTTTCACTTGGGCTGACGTTGTATGGCCCGGTTGTCGTCAATGGCCTTATGGTAAAGCTCTATCCTGGTCGTGAGGCGCGAGCCCTCGCGGTAGTCGCTATGGGTATGAGTCTGTCCGCGGCCACTTTGCCTCCTCTGGTGGGGACCCTGCTGGAATATTATAGTTGGCGCTCGGCTCTGCAAGGTCTAGCAGCAGGGGCACTGGTAGTGCTGTGGCTAGCGATCCTAATAGGGATACCAAAGGGCGTTGTACTGACGCCGTCCACTGCCGATGCGCCTGTCGCAAAAGGATTTTCTAGTAACAAGGCTTTCTGGTTGATTGGATTGTGTGTAGCCCTGGCGATGAATGTGGCTATCGTGCTGGCGGTTTGCTATCCGCCTTTGTTCGCGAGCAAGGGCTACAATATGGTGGATGCTGGATGGTTTTTGGCGCTTGCTGGTATGACCGGATTAGTGGGTAAGAGCTGTCTCGCATGGCTGGGAGATGACGTTCGGCATTATGTGAAATGGCTCGCAGCGGCTATGCTGGTCCTACAGAGTGCAGGCTTGGGTCTGCTTTTTACCGCTGCTGATGTGTCTGAAATGATCCCGGCGATGTGTCTACTCGGTTTTAGCGGCGGCGCCTTTCTGCCGATGCACCCCTATCTCAACAGTCGATATTTTGATGCGTCCATTATCAGTCAGGTAACCGGCGCACAAATGCCGCTATTTTTGCCATTCGGTTTGGTGGGAGCACCACTTGCAGGTTATGCCTTTGATCAGACGGGCAATTATAATGCGGTGTTAATGGCGCTTGCAGCGACACTTTGCCTGGCCGCTCTGCTGGCGCTGGGATTACCCAAACAGGCGAATTAGCCCAGCCTCTTTTATGTTACCGCCCGTGATCGATTCTCATTAATTTACGTCCTTGTATTAAACGCCGTTATATTCGCTTGAGTTGATGCAGATTTTTGCTGATAGCCTACAATAGACAGCGAGTGCCAGAATCCAACCCGTCAGTGGAGTGCGTTATGCCAATGTTTATTCGAAAGATAGTACACGCCGTGTACCTGAAAATAATGACCGTGGTAGTTTTTTTCGCGCCTTCATCGCGGCATACGGTGTTTGCCGGCACCGGTAGCTCGAGTCAGCTGTGTGAGCATATTATCCGTACCGGCGCTAAAAAAGTGCTCGTGGTTACAGATAAGCCCCTACGCGAGCTCGGTGTGGTCGATCGTGCGATTGCAGCATTGCTAGCGGCCGATGTGGATATTGCCTATTACGATGGCGTGTTACCTGACCCCACTTTCGATCAGGTTACCGAGGGTGCCGCAGCGGCTAAAGCCCACGGCAGTGAAGTGGTGTTGGCCATCGGTGGCGGCTCGTCCATCGATGCCGCGAAGGTCATTGCTGCAGCGGCGACCAGTGATGAATCTCCAGCAGGCTGGGTAGGCATCGGTAAAATCAAGCATCCCATTCTAAAGCTCTATGCCATTCCTACCACGTCGGGAACGGGCTCAGAGGCGACGATGGGGGCGGTCATTTCCGATGCGGCTACTCATGAGAAAGCGATCATTATGGGCGATTGTTTACTGCCACTCGCTGCCGCACTGGATGCGGATCTAATTCTAGGCTTGCCGCCGCATATCACAGCAGCAACGGGTATGGATGCGCTGACCCACGGTATTGAAGCCTATATCGGTGTGTGGGATCGTGGCACGCGATTAGAGGATGCACGCTTGGCGGTCAAGTTGGTCTTTGATAACTTGGCCTCTGCTTATCATGACGGCAAGAATTTGGATGCACGTAACGGGATGGCTATGGGTGCCTACTATGCCGGTCTTGCGATCAATCAGGTCAATGTTGGCAATGTGCACGCTATCGCGCACCAACTTGGCGGTAAGTACGGAATTCCACACGGACTGGCAAACGCGCTGGTGTTGCCGCACGTGCTTGAGTTTTGCTGTCAGGAAGCACAGCAAAGTCTTGCGGAGCTGGGTCTACTGGTCGGCCTCGGCAGTACAGATGAGGATCCGGCTGTTCTGGCGCAAAAGTTTATTGATGCGGTGCGAGAACTGCGCACAGAAGTGGGCATTCCGGAACAGATGGATGTGATTAAACGTGTAGATTTTGAAGCCATCACGCAGCAGGCGATTCAAGAAGGCGCGACGTATCCAGTACCGCGCTTATTGGAGAATAAAAACGTGATGCAGATCCTGGCGAATATCGCAAAAACAGCATAGCTGTTCTATTGCGGCTGGTACCAGATCGCTGAAGTAACAGCGCGTTCCTGCAGGCTGATAGGCTCGGGCGCCGGGACTCCGAGTGTCACCGCATCGTAGGTAGACCAGCGCGGTGTTGGGATTTCTATGACTCTGGCGTAGTAGAACGTCTGTTGGAGTGGATCAAACTCCGGATCTGTCCAGACTACAGACAATTGGCCGCTGCCAATACTATTGGCATAAGTGGCCGTTGTTGCATCGACCGTGTTGCCGACCTCGGGTAAGTTGCCTGCAGTGTCTAGACTCCGCGGCCCCGACCATGCGACATTAAATAGCTTTTCATAAGACTTACCAGCGTCGTCTACCCAGCCTTTGATGATTTGTATTCTGTCCAGATTGCCACTGAGGGGATCACGCATGGCCCACACGGCAAAAGCGGGTGCTGCCGCATCA
>JBLFXU010000106.1:0-8668 GCA_047609575.1 Bacteroidia bacterium
GACCCATGACCCATGAATACATTCAAGCTGAGTCAATACCATCCGGCAATAAGCCTAGGAGGGATGGGAGGACTGAGTGGCCTGCTCAGCCCACCATTCATCGAGCATGCAACCAATTGTATTGGGACGAACCAGATGCGCGCCATACCAGGTGTGCAGGCAGCGAATACGACTGAAATCAGCGATACCCCCTACCCCTTTGCTGGCCAGAACCTCGCCAAAACCGAGTTCTGACAATGCGCTGCGCTGCTCGGGCTCAAGGAAAGAATCGCGATCAGCGATATAAGTGGCATGGTCTTCAGACATTGCGGCAATCAACGCCGGGGTTTCGTCTATGCGCTGCTGAAACTGGCGGATCAGCCCACCCGCTTCGGCCTGATCAATGCGATAGCAAAGGTCGGGGTCAACCAGCCAATACAACGTGGGAAAGGGCTTGTCGTCCACCAATGAGGCTACACGGATCACCAACGGATCTCCCGTGGCAGAAGTGATCACGTCCTGCAAGCCGCGGGCCGGCCGGCCTAGCAATTGTGCTACACGGGCGCGCATTTCAGGGGCTATATCCAAAACAAAAACAACTCAACAACAGAACGTTGCCGCTATTTTAGGGCACTAAGCCCATGGATACAGCAAAATTCACAGCAGGATTGACAAACTGTAGGGTGATCTCTAGAGTCCCCGCCCGTACCAGGTGCCCTTCGGTAAGCAACCAGCTTATCTGGGAGGGTTAAATGGGAAGTGTGGTGAAACGTGAACCTGTGTCACGTCCAATCCACCGCTGCCCCCGCAACGGTAGCAGTCTTAGACTGTGAGCCCGAAACCTGCCTGGACACGTGCAACGATGGAGCGGAGGGCTTCGGAGAAACGGTTGCTCAGTGCTTTTTGCATTGTCTTCCTTGATCCCCTCCCTTAATCGCCATACTTACGGCAATTGAGGACTTACAATGAAAACGACACACCTGACTACACCACTGCTACTGGCAGTTTGCACCCATGGCGCCTTCGCGGCAGCCAACCCCCCTTTGGAAGAGCTGGTAATTTCCTCCTCCCGCGTACCCACCCCTCTGCGCCAGATAGGCGCATCGGTATCTGTGGTTACACGAGTAGAGATCGAACAGCGTGGCTTCAACTCCCTGTACGATGTGCTGCGCAGCCAGCCCGGCGTTGGCGTCTCCAACCAGAGCGGCCCCGGCAGTGTTACCTCGCTGCGTATTCGCGGTGAAGAAGGTTATCGCACCCGGTTTTACCTGGACGGTATAGACATCTCTGACACCTCCTCGCCGCAGAACACACCGCGGGTAGAACAGCTACTCAGCTCTGGCATAGAGCGCGTGGAGATTCTACGCGGCCCACAGGGACTGATGTACGGCGCCGATGCAGGCGGTGTGGTGAACATCACCAGCACCGCACCTGACGATGGTCTGTCAGGACGCGCCTCGGCAGAGGGTGGCCGCTACGGCACGCGCCAGCTGGGCGGCAACATGGCGGGCGGCAACGGCACCGTAGATTTCAGCCTGAATGCAACAGACTTCGAAACCGATGGCTACAACGCCACCACTACCGATACCGACCTGCAGGACGATGACGGCTACGAGAACACCACTATGCACGGCCGCTTTGGCTGGAACATCATGGAGGACCTGCGCGCCACTGTGACATTGCGGCACATGGAGAGCGAGAATGACTATGACCAGTGTTTCACAGTCGACGACTTCTCAACATCCAACGATTGCAGTGATGAATTTGAACAAAATGCCTGGCACACCGGTGTCGAGTACAGCAACGGCCGTTTCGGGCATGAGCTCTTCTACAGCAATAACGACATAGACCGGGAGTTCTTCACCGAGGACCAGTTCGCCTTCATGTTGAATGGCGAACTGGAGCGCAGCGGCTACCTGGGTAGCTTTAAAGGCAGTGAAAACCTGCGATTGGTCTACGGCGTAGATCTGCAAACCGAATCAGTGGACGATGGCTTCGTGGACACCAGCCGGGATCAGACCGGTTACTATCTGGAGTATCAGGGGGGCTTTGCCGATAGTCTCTACGTCACAGCGGGCGCTCGCTACGATGATAACGATGATTTCGGCTCACACACGTCCTACAGGGTAAGCGCCGCCTATCTGGTGCCGCTGTCTGGTGGCGAACTCAAGTTACGCAGTACCTTTGGCACCGGCTTTCGCGCCCCGAGCCTGAATGAAATTGCGCTTAATGCCAATCCCTTTACTCTACCGCCGGCCTTTGGCACGGAATTGTCTGAGGAAGAGAGCGAGGGCTTTGACCTGGCCGCAAGCTGGCAGGCCGACTCCGGTCTCTATCTGGAGGCTATCTACTTTAACCAGAGTATCAGCGACGAGATCTTCTACGACTTTAACTCCTTCGGTTACCTGCAGACCAGTGGCGACACTGAGTCTACCGGTGTCGAGCTAATCGCCGAGTGGCCGATTCTGGAAGGCCTGCTAGTCAGCAGCAACTACACCTATACAGACTCCCAGGATCTTAATGGCGATCAGCGGCCGCGCCGTCCAGAGCACCAGGGGAATTTGGGGCTGCGCTGGGATGCCATACCCGAACGTCTCTCCTTTGGCTTGAACGTGCGACTATCGCGGGACTCAGTGGACGTGGATGGGACCGAGCTGGACGACTACGAGGTACTGGACCTGAATGCCAGCTACAACGTGGGACGTGGGCTGGAAATATTCGGCCGAGTTGAAAACCTCACTGATGAAGACTATGAGGAGGTTCCAACCTACAATACCAGTGGTGCGGCCGGCTACCTCGGCCTGCGATACTCTCTGTAGGACATAGCAATGGACGACACCCGCAAGAACGACAAGCACAAGGCAGCGATGGAGAAGCAAAAATCGCGTGTCGATGCGAACATCGAGGCCGCTGCAACTGAAAGAGGCGTCGCCATCTTGCTCACTGGCAATGGCAAAGGCAAATCCAGTTCTGCCTTTGGCATGGTGATGCGCGCCCTGGGCTATGGGCACAAGGTGGGTGTCATTCAATTCATTAAAGGTGAACAGCTATCGGGAGAGGAAATCTACCTGCGGGAGCATTGCCCGCATGTGGATTTCTACCAGATGGGCACAGGCTTTACCTGGGACACCCAGGACCGCAGCGGCGACATCGTGGCGGCCAATGCCACCTGGTTGGAGGCTCTGAAAATGTTGGCCGACGACAGTTATAATCTGGTGGTGCTGGATGAACTGACCTACATGATTGCCTTCAATTACCTGCCAGAAGCCGAGATCATCGACGCACTGAGCCAGCGACCAACTGCCCAAAGTATCGTGGTCACCGGGCGCGGCGGCGGCAGCGCCCTGCAGGCGATCATGGATACAGTGTCGGAAGTGAAGGAGGTAAAACACGCGTTCAATGTCGGCATCATGGCCCGAAAGGGCGTCGATTATTAGCACCTTCTGGCCTTCGGGCCGAGAAGGCCGAGCACGACGCTTGATCGTCGCCCTGTGCGGCCTGTTACCCTGCGCGGTGCTACTGGGTCTCTCTACCGGAGCGGTCAATATTCCCCCGGGAGAAGTCCTGCGCGCATTGGGCAACGCTATAGCACAAGGGAGCGCAGACCAGAGCACGATTATTGTCAGCCAGATTCGCCTACCCAGAATATTACTCGCGGCAGTCATTGGAGCGGCACTGGCTATGAGCGGCGCCGCCATGCAAGGCTTGTTTCGCAATCCGCTGGCAGACCCCTCCCTGATCGGCGTCACCTCTGGCGCGTCGCTGGGGGCGGCCCTGGTTATCGTGACTGGCGGTGCCATGCTGCAGGGCTATACGGGCCTGACGCTGGTATCCGCGGGCGCTTTTATCGGCGGCGTTATCGCCGTGCTGTTCGTCTACCGGCTGGCCACCTCACCCAGCGGCACTTCTGTTGCCACGATGCTGCTGGCAGGCATCGCCATTACAGCCTTCTCCGGCGCCCTGGGTAGCCTGCTGGAATTTTTTTCCGATAACGACATGCTCCGGCGCATCAGCCTGTGGAAAATGGGCGGCCTGGACGGTGCCAACTTCCCCCGCCTGCTAGTGGCAACCGCGGTCTGCGGTGCGCTATTGATAGTGCTGCCCCGCTACGCCGAGGCGCTTAATGCGCTGCTACTGGGTGAGTCCGAAGCCCGACACTTGGGCATTCCCGTAGACCGGGTAAAAATTGGGCTGATCACCTGGGTTGCCGTGGGCGTTGGCACCTCCGTAGCGATGGTCGGAACAATCGCCTTCGTCGGTCTCGTGGTACCGCATATAGTGCGCATGCTTGCCGGGCCAGATCACCGACACCTACTGCCCGCCTCGGCGCTGGCTGGAGCTCTGCTGCTAGTAGTGGCGGATGTACTGGCGCGGGTACTGGTGGCCCCAACCGAGTTACCGGTGGGCGTTATCACGGCTATCATTGGCGTGCCTTTCTTCATCTCCCTACTGCGCAGCCGCCACCAGTACGGAATGCAGTCATGAGCACATTACAGTTGGCCAAGATAAGCGCCGCTCCCTGGGGCCAACCACTGCTGCATGGGATTTCGACAAATCTGGATCCAGGCAAAATTCTGGCAATAGCGGGACCCAACGGTGCCGGTAAGTCCAGCCTGCTGAAGCTGCTTGCAGGCGACATCACGCCCGCGTCGGGTAGCCTCACCTTTAACGATAAACCGCTGGCGCAGTGGCCTGCGCAAACCAGGGCCCAACAGCTGGCAGTACTGCCACAGCTGTCCCTGCTCAACTTCCCCTACACGGTGGAGGAAGTGGTCCTGCTGGGGCGCATCCCCCATAGCACCGGGCGTCAGGTTGATATTGAGGTGGTGCAGCAGGCGCTTGCGATGACAGACATGCAGGCGCTGCGCCAACGCCTGTATACCCAGCTCTCGGGCGGAGAAAAACAACGTGCACAACTGGCGCGCGTGTTCGCCCAGGTCTGTCATGGAGAGGACTTAACCGGCTCGCTACTATTGCTGGATGAGCCCACTTCCGCACTGGATCTGGCGCACCAGCAGCAGGTTCTCAACGCCATCCGACAACTGGCCAGGCGCGGCTGCGCGGTGGTAATGGTTATCCATGACATGAATCTCGTCGCAGGCATAGCCGATGAAATTCTGGTACTGGAGAGTGGCCGCCAGGCCGCCCTTGGCCCCCCCGGCGAAGTATTGACCCAGTCATTGTTCCGGCAAGTCTTTGGCGTTGAAGTATCAATTGGGCTACACCCGCAAGACAATACTCCCATGATCATGCCGCACCTACCGCCACCGTGAACAAATATCTGCTCGCAATACTCTTCACCCTGGCCTATGTCGCGCAGACCTTTGCGGTGACCGTAGAGGACTTTGCCGGGCGGCAGGTGACGCTCTCGAAACCCGCCAAGCGCATCATTGCCCTGGCGCCCCACATCGTTGAAAACCTGTACAGCGCCGGCGCCGGTGATGCCCTGGTTGGCACAGTCACTTATAGCAATCACCCGCCACAGGCCGGCTCCATCCCGGTAGTGGGCTCCTATAACGCCTTCAGTACTGAAAAAATTATTGAACTGCAGCCAGATCTGGTAGTGATGTGGGGCTCCGGAAACGGCATGCAGACACTGCCAACACTCGAGAACCTGGGCATTCCTGTCTACGTGAGTGAACTGCGCAGCTTATGGGACATCCCACGCAGTATCCGCCGGCTCGCCCGCCTGGCCGGTACCGACATCACAGGTGAAGCAGAGGCGGCGCGTATAGAAAAGGCCCTGAATAATCTGCGCGAACAATACGGCAGCCAAAAGAGCATCAGCGTCTTCTACCAAATCTGGAATCAGCCCCTGCAGACAATCAACCGGGAACACCTGATTTCTGACCTGATCTCACTTTGTGGCGGACGCAACATCTTCGCTGACGCCCGCTCACTGGCTCCGCGCATCAGCATCGAATCGGTATTGCTGGGCAACCCCCAGGCTATCGTCGCCAGCGGCATGGGCGAAGCCCGCCCGGAGTGGCTGGATCAGTGGCGCGACTACCCCTCTCTGGACGCCGTAGCCAAGAATGCGCTGTTTTTCGTCAACCCCGACCATGTGCAGCGCCCTACGGCCAGAATACTGATAGGCGCACAAAGGCTTTGCGAACAGCTTCAGCAATTGCGCTGAACGCCTGTGCTGGCGTTGAGTACGTAGTACCCTCGTGAGTGACCTCCTTGATGTCTATTGCCTGACTGACTGCGTCTGCTAAGCTGTGACGTCTGTCTTATCAAACAACCATGGACCTAACTATGAAACCAGAAACAATCGCCCTACACGCCGGCTACCAGGGCGACTCCAATACCAACGCCGCCACCACACCAATCTACCAGACGACCTCATTTACTTTCAACGATTCGCAGCATGGTGCCGACCTGTTCAACCTTGCAGTGCCGGGGAATATCTACAGCCGCATCATGAACCCGACCAATGCAGTGCTGGAACAACGTCTGGCAGAACTTGAAGGCGGTGTAGGTGCGCTCGCGGTAGCCTCTGGCATGGCCGCCATTCGCTACGCAATCGAGGCGATCTCTGAAGTCGGCAGCAACATCGTCAGCACATCACAATTGTATGGTGGCACCTACAATCTGTTTGCCCATACTTTTCCGCGCCAGGGCATCGAAACGCGCTTTGCCACTGCGGATGATTTCGACAGAGTCGCGTCACTCATCGATGACAAAACCACTGCGCTGTTTTGCGAATCCATCGGTAACCCAGCAGGCAATATCGTCGACATTCAGCGCTGGGCAGATATTGCCCACGCCGCCGGTGTACCACTCATCGTAGACAATACGGTGGCAACGCCCATGCTGTGTCGCGTATTCGACTACGGCGCGGATATCTGCGTGCACTCACTGACTAAATACATAGGCGGTCACGGCACCACCATAGGCGGTGCCATTATCGACTCGGGCAAATTTGACTGGGCTGCACACCCGGAGCGCTTCAGCGTGATGAGCACGCCTGACCCCTCATACCACGGGGTGGTCTATACGGAAGCTATGGGTGAAGCGGCCTATATAGGCCGGTGTCGCGTAGTACCGTTGCGCAACACCGGGGCATGCCTGCCGGCACAGAGCGCATTCAACATCATGCAGGGACTCGAAACCCTGAGTCTGCGCATGGAGCGTCACTGCGAAAATGCAGAGAAAGTCGCGCGCTACCTGCAGCAGCATCCGCAGGTCACCTGGGTTAACTATGCAGGTCTGTCAGACAGTCCCTACAAAGAAAACTGCGAAAAGTTCTGCGGCGGCAAAGCGGCCGGCATTCTCAGCTTCGGGATTGAAGGCGGTATAGAGGCGGGAACCCGGTTTATTGATGCGCTGCAACTGATTCTGCGTCTGGTGAACATTGGCGACGCCAAATCACTCGCCTGTCACCCGGCAAGCACCACCCACAGGCAGCTCAATGAAGAGGAATTGGCTTCGGCAGGCGTCAGCCAGGACATGGTGCGTATTTCAGTTGGTATAGAGCACATTGACGACATCATTGCCGACATTGAACAGGCACTTAAAACCGCCAGTTAAGGGCCCTGTAGGTAAAAAGGCCCGGTACAAATGTACCGGGCCTTTTTTATTGATGCTCTTTAACTTCGCTTAGAAGTTATAGGTGAAGGAAGTACCAATGGTGCGCGGACGATTGCGTACGGTACGATCATAGACCGGCAGGTTGAACGCAAGCGCGTCACTGTAGCTGAAGATGGCCTCTTCGTCGGTTACATTATCGACATAGACCACCCATTCCCAGTTCGCTTTGCTGGAAAAACCAATGCGCATGTCCAGAATGCCGTAGTCAGGCTTGGCATTGCCGCTGATCACTCCATTACCGCTCACGTCGTCATCCGCTTCGCCAATGAACTCCAGTGTCTCATCCACGTAGTTGTAGCTTGCGATACCGAACCAATCACCCTCTTCACCGGGAAGGGTGTAGTCCAGAGTTATGTTCGCAGTCCACTCGGGAACGTCTGTCAGCTTGTCGCCCTCTGACACACCGGCAGTCGGTACATCATCAAGTAGCTCCGCGTCGGTGTAGCTGGCGCCAATACTGACGGTGAAGTTATCCGTAACGGCGGCGAGCATTTCCAGCTCGGCGCCCTTGGACTCCGCCTCACCCAGGTTGGCTGTCAGGTCCACACCACACTCACCACTCAGTGTAATTACCTGCTGGATATCGTCCCACTCCAGTAAGTAGATAGCACCGTTAAAGCGCAGCGACTCACCCAGCTCAGCCTTCCAGCCGAACTCGTAGTTCGTCACCTCATCGCCATCAAAGGCATCGGTGGATGTCGTCAGACCTAAAGCATTGAGGTCCCTGTCACAGGCAAAAGCCACAGAGTTCGCAGGATCGGTGCTGCGCGGCACAGTACGATTGAAACCGCCGGGACGGGATCCGTTGGACACAGTTGCATAAAGTTGGCTGCCCTCATCAAGGTGCCAGGTACCGGTGAGTTTGGCGTGTACATCGTCATCACTGACGGACTGGCTGAGATTATTGGCGAACATGCGAGCACCCGGATCTGGGTCATCACCGTTAGCAAAGGCCCAACCCCAGTCTTCCTTGTTTTGCTCATAGGTATAGTCGAGGTAGCGGCCGCCTAAAGTGACCGAAAAGCGTTCGCCAAAGTCATAAGTGACCTCGGAAAATATCGCCACTTCTTCGTAGGCGCGCCTATCCTGTGTGTTT